>JAAWGF010000003.1 GCA_022795155.1 Bacilli bacterium
ATTGACTCTTATAAAGTAGAAGAATTAGTAAAAAAGTATAGTTTAAATAATTCTATGCATAAAATATAAATTGTCAAAAGTGACTAATAACGTCACTTTTTTATTTGTATTATTTATTTATATAAATGGAAAAATATGCTACTAGACAAAATTTAAAAAAAAAGTTATAATTATATAGTTAGATTGCAAAGAAAGAGAAAGGAGTTTTTAATGAAATTTATAAATAGCGATGACACTAAAGTTTTTGCCCTTGGTGGTCTTGGTGAAGTCGGTAAAAATATGTATTGTATAATGCATAATGACGAAATTATAATTATTGATGCGGGTATTACTTTTCCAGAAGGAGATTTATTAGGGGTTGACTACGTCATTCCTGATTATTCGTTTTTAAAGAAAAATGAAAGTAAAATAAAAGCTTTATTTATTACACATGGACATGAAGATCATATTGGTGGCATTCCATTTCTACTACAAACAGTAAATATTCCAGCTATTTATGCTCCCAATCAGGCTGTAGGTCTAATTAAGAGAAAGCTTGAAGAAAAAAATATTCAATATAAAAATTTATTTATTTATACGGAAAAAACAATTGTTAAATTTAAAAATATTCAAGTCGAATTTTTTCAAACAACACATTCTATCCCAGATTCGCATGGAATTTGTGTAACAACGCCAAATGGTGTTATTGTTGCTACAGGTGACTTTAAATTCGATTTTACACCAATTGGACCGATTGCTAATTTACATAAAATGGCCGAAATTGGCTCACGCGGTGTTACTATGCTTTTAAGTGACAGCACTAATGCTTTAAATGAGGGCATGTCAGTTAGTGAATCAAAAGTCGATGAAGCTTTAGGCGAAATATTTACTAGACATAATGGACGTATTATTATTGCAACATTTGCTTCTAATATATATAGATTAAAGCATATTGTCGATACGTGCAAAAGAAATGACCGTAAAATCGTAACATTTGGTCGTAGTATGGAAGCTAATATTGAAATTTCCATCGAAGGCGGCTATATAAAACATAAAGAAATTTTTATAACACCAGAAGAAAGTAAAAAATTACCTGCTAATAAAGTTTGTATATTATGTACAGGAAGCCAAGGTGAACCATTAGCTGCTCTAACGAGAATTGCAAACGGAAGCCATAAACAAATTAAATTACAAGATGATGATATTGTCGTTTTCTCATCTTCAGCTATTCCAGGAAATGCTTTAAGTATTTCAAGAACAATTAATAAATTATATCTAAAAGGTGTAGAAGTTTATACAAATACATCTTTAAATGATATTCATACATCTGGTCATGGAAATAAGGAAGAATTAAAACTAATGATTAGGCTTATTAAACCAAAATATTTTATGCCCTTTCATGGTGAATATCGTATGTTAAAAAGTCATGCTGATGTAGCTATTGACTGCGATATACCAAAAGAAAATACTTTTGTTTTAGGTAATGGTGATATTGTTTCCATTACAAAAGGAGTGGCAAAACTAGCTGGTTCCATCCAGGCTAACGACATTTATGTTGATGGTAATCGCATTGGTGACGTTAGTGGTGCAGTTATCCGTGATCGAAAAATTATGTCAAGCGATGGAATTGTCGTTGTAATTTCTAATATTGATACCATTAATAACAAATTACTAGGTAGTCCTAATATTACAACTCGTGGTTTTGTATTAGTTAATGAAAATGAAGAATTATTAAAAAAATTAGAAGAAATAAGTAGAAATGCAATCAACTCAAAATTAAAAGAACAAATTAACTATACCGATATCAAAAATGAAGTAATTACACAATTATCTAGTTATATTTTTGAAAAAACTGGTCGTAAACCAATTATATTACCCGTTATTATGGACATTAAAAAAAATACTAAGGTTAATTCCTAGTATTTTTTATATTGATTATCAATTTCTTTAGAAACATTATCCATATCAGTTATGGTCGCAACCGTTTGATCAATCAATTGGCTTAATCCCTTTTTTATTAAGGTGGTTGCTTTTTTAGTTATATCTCTTACCTCTTGTTCATCTACTCCTATAAATTCGGCTATAGATGATGTTGAATACTTTTTATTGTTAACTAATTGAAGTTGTAACAGAGCAACCACAATCTCGGTTGGCGATAACCCATCTAAAACACGATTAGCAAGCATAACTTGAAGCATCTCATTAAAAAATTTAGAATGAACTATTTCATTATTGAAATTATTATTTTCATTTAAATTTTGGTCTATTTGTTTAGTAGAAATATTCTCAATTTCGTTTGTTGATTCCATTTTAAATAATTCTTCTTCTATATTTAATGGAACTTCTTCTTGGCCTTGTATTGAATCTGCTTCTATATGATCATCTATATTAGGTATTTGTTTGCTTTGATTTTTGTGAAGCTCTTCTAAAAAAATTTTTAAGTTTGGAGCTATAGTTTGATAAAATGTAACTCTTTCACTATTGCTACATTTGTTAACATACATTCTTTCTGCGATACTACGATAGTTATCATTTAATTTGGTCATTATTTGCGCTAACTCTTCTTGTGTACAGTTAAGATATTGACATAAATTCTTTGATTTTGATTTTTTACCTTCCATTGTGTTTCTCCTCTTTTCAATATTTAGATTATTATAACTTTCACTTTCTAAATCACTATTATCATTATCCATAATCTTTTTATCAGTTTCATTATTATCTTTTAATTCCGTTGGTGCTACTTTCTTAAATCTCCTTGATTGACTTTTATTACCATTTTTCCTTGATTTTCTTGTTTTTTTAACTGGTTCATTTTGTTTTTCCGTAGCTTCTGTTTTTTTGTTTATTGGCGTTATTATGCCATCATCAATTGTATCATTTAAATAAGCTTTAAGAAATTTACCAGCTGAAGAATTTTTTAATTTTCTTAAAGCTTTAGCTTCAATTTGCCTAATTCGCTCTCTAGTTACATTATAGATTGTAGCAATTTGTTCTAACCTTTGAGGTTCATTTCCATCTAAACCAAATCTTAAAGTTAAAACTGTAATTTCTCGTTCATCTAAGTTAGCATTTTTAAAAGCTGTTTGTAATAATTCTCTTAAAGAAGAATCGATTACTACTTTATCTGGAGTATCAGTTTGATCAGGAATAAAATAACCCAATTCGGTATCTTCCTCAGTACCAACACACTGGTTAAGGCTAACGGTATCATATTGCAAAGAATCAAGTTCCAATGCTTGACTGGGCGTAATTTTTAATTCTATTGCTATCTCTTCAATTGATGGCTGACGATTTAATCGTTCAGTTAAACTATTTTTAGTTTTTTGATAATTTCTTATTTCCTCCATTTTATGAACGGGGATTCTAATATTTCTAGCTTTATTATAAATTTCTCTAGTGATTGATTGCTTTATCCAAATAACTGCATAAGTTGAAAATTTTACATTTTTTTTGACATCAAACTTTTCAATAGCGTTAATAAGACCAATATTACCATACCCAATTAAATCTTCAAAAGTTAAATCACGGCCCCGATATCTTTTGGCAACACTAACGACTAATCTTAAATTTCTAGAAATTAATTCCTCTCTAGCTTTTTTATCACCATTTTTAATTTTTATAGCTAATTCATATTCTTCCGTCTTAGAAAGTAGTGGTAGTTTTGAAATTTCATTTAAATATAATTTTGTACCATCATATTTCTGATAATAACTTAAATCAACAGAATCATCATTATCATTATCCTCATCTTCATTATTTTTTATTTCAATATCATTAATCATGCAATAAACTTGAATAATTAAAATGAAAAATTCATTTTTAAAAACATTTTCAATATTATTTTTTTGAATATTATCAATATTTCTATCAACAATAATTTTTATAATTGAGGATAATATTGTATTGCTTTCTAATAATTCTATATACATATCAACTGAAATATAACTATTTATTTCATAAATAAAATCCGATAAAATTTTTAACTGCTTCAGAGCATCATTGTAATCATTTGGTAAAATTATATTTTCATTAATAAAATCTGATAGATTAGAACAAAATTCGTTTGGTTCTTTTAATACTTTTTTTAAATATGTATTTAGTTTTTTAATAAGTTCTGTGCCAAATAAATTTATAAATTGATTTATAGAATTCTCATTACATTTCTTTTTACAATCTTCTATTACTAAAGCTAAGTATTTTTTATATAAAACATCGCTTATAAAATAATTATAGTTTCTATAATTTCTTTCTATAATAGGACGTAAATTATTAAATAAATTATTAGAGATGTTTAGATTAATGTTAAAATCCATTTACAACCACCTAATAATATTATAACATTAAAATTTTTATTTTTATATACTTTATAACATTAAAAAGCCATATAAATAATATATGGCTTTTATGCAGCATTTGAATATAATTTATAAGCATTGGAGGTTGAATCTATTTTAGTCAATTTATGACTATTACTCATTCCGCTTACCTCATTTGTTGATAAACTATCTGTATCATTTGTAAATTGATTAGTTTTAATTAGATTTGGATTCATGGTTTGAACAATATTTTCTCTACTATTATTTTTAGAAAAATCTGTTTTCCCTACTTCATCCAAATATTTTAAATCACCTTCTAAATACATTTTGGCGGTTGTCCTTTTTTCGCCCATTGCTATATCAAAAGACTGAAATAATCTTTTAATATATAATAATAGAGGTTGAGTTTGATTGCTTTCTAAATCTAACACTTTATTTTTAATATACTTTTTTTCAACATCACTAGATATACCAGCTACATTTGTATAATATTCGACTCTCGACACAATTGAACTAATTATCACACTGTTGTCCATAAACTCACCTCAAAAATTTCCCTTTTTATTCTTTAATATTGAACATAATTATTCATTACTGCATTTTCTTTTAATTTAGCACATAAAAAGATATTTGTACCATCATATTTTAAAACACTTTTATTTAATTCATCAATTCCTGCCAAAACTTTAGAAAAATGTTTCATAACCTCTGGACTCATATTCTTTTTTTGTTTTGTTCTAGTTATATTCTTTACTTTTCTTTCCAACTCTTCAATTTGCATACTTAAACTTTTCATAGACTTCCTCCTAGCTTAATTTTATTTTACAACCAATACTAAAAAAGTGTCAACAATATTGATATAGTCTTTACATAAATAAGTGTAAATCATATTCGTTATTATTATTTACCATTTTTTAGTTTTTTATTAAAAAAATTAAGCCATAATATATAATGGAGGATTTTTATGAAAATTTTAACATATTTAGCTATTTTTATAGCCAAAATTATAGAAAACGCTCTTTCAACACTAAGACTTATTGTTGTCGCGAAAGGTAAAAAATTATTTGGGGCCATTTTGCAATTTGTCATCGCATTTGTTTGGGTTATTACAACGGGAATTGTTGTCGTTAATGTAAAAGATGATCCCTTAAAAGTCGTTTTCTTTGCCTTTGGGTCTTTAATCGGCTCATATCTAGGAAGTCTTATTGAAGAAAAAATCGCTTTAGGTAGTGATTTAATTAAAGTTATTATTGATAAATATAATTATCAAAGAATAAATAAAGAATTATCAAAAAAATATCTTGTTACATCTACAATTGGTGAAAAACAAAATAAAGATGTTTATATTTTATTTATTATAGCCAAAAAGAAGCAAAGAAGTAATCTTATATCGCTAATTCAAAAATTGGATGAAAAAGCCATTATAACAATTGAAGCAATAAAAAATGTTTCTTATGACGAATCTTTAACGAGCAAATAAGGATTATCACTAATAATATAAAAATCTTTTTTTACCTTATTCGTAACCTGAATTAGTTTCTCCTTTTTATCAATTGTAAAAATAAAAATTTGCTTATTATAATTTATTAAATCAATATAATTATAACTATATAAATAAAAATCTAATTCATCATTTATATTATTAGTATTCATCAGATATCCAACGATTAATCCGCATTTATAATTACTATATTTCGCTTTTACTTTTTTGATTAATTTATAATTAAAGCTACAAATATATATATTTAAGTGTCGATACTTTTTTAACAAATTAAATAAGCTGATAATAAACTTATCAAAATCGCCTTTTTCTTCTTTTATTTCAATAAGTAATATTTTATTCGTTTTTACACAAGAAAGAACGCTTTCTAATGTAGGAATATCAGGATTACTTTTTTTTATTTCCTTCAAAGTTTTACTATGAATAGGATAAAGATTTTTATTATCATCAATAATTAACATATTATGATTTATGACAATTTTTCTATCTTTAGTTAAACGAATATCAAACTCAACACCAGCAATATAAGCTTTATTTAAACAGGCTAAAATAGCCTCTTTAGTATTTTCTTTAAAATTATGATTATCATTTCCTCTATGAGCTATTAGTTGCATATTTCACCTAATTAAATATATTAAAACAAAAAAAAATAATTCTAAATTTCTTCTTAGAATTATTTTAGTATTTAATTATATCGTTTTAATATATAATTAGTTAAAATATCTTTTTTATTTTCTATTTTACCACTTAGAATTAAATGCTCAATATCTCTTATAATATCATTAATTTTATCACTACTTTTATCATTAAGCATATTTTCTATCTCTTTATAATTTACTTCGATATCATTCTTATTATGAATTGGAAGCTTATTATATTTCTCTTCAATTACTTTAGGATCAATTTGTCTAATTTCAGCTGCTAACTTTAGAACAACTAATTGATTATTATATAAAATATGAACATCGAATAAATCCTTTTCTTCTAACTTTTTAATAGCTTTCATTATATATATTTCAGAAGCTTGAAATGGATAAATATCCGCTACATCTAATTGCGTCCATATACCAATTAAAGAGCTAGTTAAAACTATTTTTTCCAAATTTTCAAGTTCTAAAGGACTAGCTAATCCTAAATCTAAAATTAAAGAAATTCCCTTTTTTATATTTGGACTTAAAAATATTTTTTCTAATTCCTTCTTTTTATAAAAATATGACAAATTATTTATTAAATGGCCATTTTGCTTAATAGCAATTTTTAAATTTTCTTCTAATTCAAAATCTAATGTCGTCGCAAATCTTACAGCTCTTAGAATTCTTAAAACATCTTCCTTTAAACGTTTTTCTGGCTTACCTATCATTCTAATTAAATGATTATTTATGTCTTCTCTACCCTTAAAAATATCTATATAGTTAAGGTCACTAGTAAGACAAATGGCATTCATTGTAAAATCACGTCTCTTTAAATCTGTTTTAAGGCTTTTAACAAATTTTACTTTAGTAGGATGTCGATTATCTAAATATTTAGATTCACGTCTAAATGTCGTAATTTCATATTTCTGTTCATTTTCCGTTAAAATTAATGAGCCATATTGATCTAAAGAAATATTATCACCAAATATATTTCTTAAATCACTTGGTTTAGCACTTGTACATATATCAACATCAGGGTTTTCTTTATTTAAATAAAAATCTCGAACAAAGCCACCAACTATATATGCTTTAAAACCAGCACCCTCAATTTTTTTTAACACTTCAACTATACTATTTAAAATAATAATCACCTCTTCCAAGAAAAAAAAGGCTGATGCCTTTTAGTTTAAAGCTTCTTTTAATTTAGAACCAGCTTTAATTGTAACAGCCATTTTTGCAGGCACTGGAACAACTGCTCCTGTTCTTGGGTTACGAGCTGTTGTAGCTTCTTTTTTCTTAGCAACAAATGTGCAGAAACCTGTAATTGTTACTTTTCCATCTTTCTTTAATCCTTCTGTTATACTTTCCATCATTGCATCTAATGCACGAGCTGCATCAGCTTTTGTTAATCCTGCTTTTTCTGCAATAGCATTTACTAAATCTGTTTTTGTCATTAATATATACCTCCTATATAAGCTATCTTGCCTACAATTAAAGGATACCATGTTTTTTTAGTTAAATCAATACTTTTTTAGTATTTATTATCATTTTAATGATATTTTTCAAGAAAATTAAAAATAGAAGATGAAAATTTTACAATATTTATCTATTAATTAACTATTTATCACTTTTTATATATATCTAATATCTTAATCTTTTATTCAAATATTTTTCAATTGATAATTCCTTAATATCTAAATTATTGTTTTTTCCTGTTCCCATTTCAATATCAGGTTTAATTGTCTTACCATGGTAATCACTACCACCTGTTATTAACAAATCATACTTTTTAGCTAAATTAAGACTATTATCAATTCCCTCTTTACTAAAACCACTATGATAACATTCTAAACCCATTAGTCCATGATTTTTTAAATCACAAATATATTCCTTTAATTCTATATAATTCTTTTTTAATTGATAATTATGAGCTAAAATGGGAACACCACCAGCTTTTTTAATAATATCGATGCAATTATAAGCAGAAAATTCACGTTTTTTTAAATTTGTTGCTTTTTTGGCAGGTAATATATATTTTTGAAATGCTTCACCTACTTCATGACAATAACCCAATTTAATTAATAACTTTGCAACTTCCACATTATTAATAGAACCTTTTTTTATAAAAAGATTTTCGATATCTTGCTCGCTAAACTTAAGTTTAAAAATATTGATTAAATAATCTATAATAAGCATTATATTATGATTATCCATCTCTTTTAAATTTTTTAAGTAAGCTATTAAATCCTCATTATAAAAATCAATATTGTAACCTAAAATATGACAATTACCTTTATCAATAGCGGCTGATAGTTCAATACCAGTTACAAACTTTAAATTATCTTTTTTATGGAGATTATTTTCAATTATTTCCTTACAGCCATCAAAATTATTATGATCCGTAATTGAGAAAAAGTTGATTTTTGATTTCTTGATCTTTTCAATTATTTCTGATATCGTTAATTCCCCATCAGAATAAACAGTATGAATATGTAAATCTTTCATTTTTCTACCTCACTTCAATATTAATTTTTTGCCTTCTTCAGCGACAATTGTATTTTCAAAAATATCTATTGCCTCCTTGCGATAAAGTTCTTTATCGATTGTTGGCCAAAAATGCGTTAACATTAGTTGTTTTACATTAGAAAGTTTTGCTAATTTAGCAGCCTCATGAGCATATAAATGATTATTACCTTTCCGATTTTGACCCTTTAAAAAAGTTGCTTCACAAATTAATAAATCAGCATTAGAAAAAAACTTGCATAATTCCTCATCATAGCCCGTATCACCTGAATAACATAGTTTGTAGTTATTACTTTCTAATTTTATCGCATAATTAGTAAGATTATGTTTGGTCTTTTTAAAACTAATTTTAATATCACCAATTCTAAATTTATCTTTTTCATTATAATCATTAATATTAAAATATTGTTCTTTCCCAAAATTAGTTAAATAAGTATAATCAGGTATATTAGTTTTAATCTTTCTTCTATTACACCAACCTTCATTATCTTTATAATAATCATCAACATATATTTTATCAGCATTAGGTATATAAACATCTATTTCTCTATTTAAATATCCTAGATTATGATAAACGTATGAAGCAGGTCCGAGTTCTAATAAACCACTATAGTGATCCTTATGTAAATGGGTAATAAAAATAGTTAAATTGTCAAGCATTTTTTCCATATCCATTAATCTAGTTACCCCAGGACCGCAATCTAATAAAATTTTATTTAAACCATCAGTAACTAAAAAACCAGAACAGTTTTTATCTAATGAACAAAAGGGGGCAACACTACCCAATATTTGTAATTCCATATCATCACCTTCTTGTCAATTTCTATTGCATCTCTTCACAAACAATAGGATGCACATAATTAGTAATATCTTTATTTAAGTAGTAAAGTTCTCTTACAGCACTAGATGAAAGATATTGATAAGTGCTATCGGCAAATAAACAAATGGTATTTATTTGACCATTACTAATATTTTTATTTATAGCAGCTAATTGAAGTTCGGAATCAAAATCAGTTACACCTCTTAGACCACGTACTAAAGCTTTACAATTATAATATAGGGCTACATCAACAGCGGCTCCACTTCCTATTACTACTTTAATATTCGATGATTCCTTATAAATTTCTTCAATTAATTTAAATCTTTCTTCTAGACTAAAGAACCCATTATTTTTAAGGGGATTTTTCATAACGGCTACAATAACCTCATCAAAAAGATTACTAGCTTGTTTAATAATATCCATATGTCCATAAGTTATAGGATCAAAACTACCCGGATATAATACTTTTGTCATATATTTTTTTCACCATCACTTTCGTTTTTTCTTTACTATCATTATCAATAACATAATCAAATTTACTTTCATCAAAATCTAAAGTAGCTTTTTCTCTTTCTTCAAATTTAGAGACAGTAATATTATCTCTTATCATTGCTCTTTTAGTACGTGCTTCTTTAGTTGCCTTAACTAATATATTCATATTAGAAAGATTAAAATACTTTGTTTTAGGAATTAAAATCCAATCTAAGATAATAATTTTATTTTGATTATCTTTAATATATTCATCTATTTTTTGTTCCATATATTGCCAAGTAAGATTAGATAATTCTTGCATTTTTTCTTGATTATTAAAAACGATTTCTCCAAGACGCTTTCTATCAATTTGGTTATTTCGCGTATCAAGATGAAAATGCTCAACAATTTTTCTTTTTATTTCTTCCGTTTCAATTACTTCATGTCCAACTAAATCAATATTTAAATGAACAATATTTTTGTTTAAAGTTGTTAAATAATTAGCAATAAAACTTTTACCTGAGCCTGATGGTCCTGTTATCGTAATTAACATTTTATCCCTCCTCTACTTGTATTATATTATTTTTTGATATATAATTAAAATACATATTTGTTATATTAAATATAACCGGAGGTTATTATGAATGTTGATTTTGAATTATACCGAATCTTTTATGTGGTCGCCACTAATGGTAATATAACTAAGGCTAGTCAAGAATTGTTAATTTCTCAACCAGCGGTTACTAAAAGTATTAAAAAATTAGAAGATGCTTTAGGTGGTCAATTATTTGTCAGAACAAAAAAAGGCGTCAATCTAACTAACGAAGGGAAAGAAATATATTATTACATTAAAAATGCTATTGAATATATAAATAATGCGGAAAATAAATTTACTAATTTAAAACAATTAAGTACTGGTAATATTAAAATTGGCGTTAGTACTACTTTAGCTAAAAATTTTTTAATGCCTTACTTAAATAAATTTCATACCTTATACCCTAATATAAAAATAGAAATTAATAATAGTTTAACAACAGATTTAATTGATTATTTAAGGAAAGGTACTATTGATATTGTCTTTTTAAATTTGCCATATGAAGAAAAAAATGATGTTATAATTACACCAGTAAAAGAAATTCACGATTGTTTTATCGTTGGGAATAATTATAGTAACTTAAAAAATAAAGTTTTAGATATGAATGACTTAAATAACTATCCACTAATATTACAACGCAAAGGATCAAATACGAGAACATTTTTAGATAATTTTATGAAAGAAAAAAATATCACTTTAAATTCAAATATGGATATTGCTAGTTATAATTTAATGACGGAATTAGTAAAAATTGGCTTTGGAATCGGTTTCGCAACTCGTGAATACATAAATAATGAATTAAAAAATGGTGATTTAATCGAGTTAAAAATTAAACAAAAAATTCCACCTAGACATATCGCAATTGCTACTATGAAAAATACTATACCTAGTTTTAGTACTAAAAAATTAATAGAAATAATCGAAAAAAAATGACTTAGGCCATTTTTATTTTATAATATCAGGATTAATATTTTTTGGTATCACAATATATTGAATAATTTCAACAATTGAATAAATAATTAAGACTAGACCAATTATTTTATATGCTGTATTAAAATTAATTACAACATAAAGTCCACATAAAATCATAACTATTGAGGTAATTAAAACATAAGTCCAAGAAGCAACTTTAAATTCTTTTAAACTAAAAGCCGTCATCATTTTCATAATTCCCGAATATAAAATCCAACCACCAATCGCAAAATTAATAATAAAAGCAATAGCTGATAAACAAATAATAACAACAAAACCAATAATAATCGCGATTATACCTAAAATTAAATCGCCATTATTTGTAATATTCATTTTTTTACTCATACGATAATATGAAAATAATTTAACAATTCCTGTTATAATAAACAAAGCTCCAATTACATAAGATATAAACTTAATCACGCCATCAGGATTAGAAAATAACAATACACCAATAATTAAAAATAAAATAGCTGTTATAATACTCATTGTATCCTTTTTTACACTTTTTGCCATATAAACCTCCTACAATTTATATATATTATACTACGAATAAAATTATTTTAAAAGGTAAATAATTAATTTTCAATTTTAATATTTTTTACATTACTCTCCGTTGTATTGATATTATTTTGACCATTATTAATAAAGGTACCATTAATAACTCTTACCATTATATTATAACTTTCATGTGTTAAATTATCAAATGTGTATTCACTTGATTCTTGTGCATTTGTCCAAATTGTTCCATAATCAATACTAAATTGATAACGTGTAATCCCCGATTCATTATCACTACCCACAGCTTTTATTGTAATACTATTTTTGGTTTTTGATAAAATAGTAAAATCTGACATAGTTGGCGCTGTTTTATCAATATTATTGATTGTCAAAGATTTCATATTAACAAAATTTTTTCCATCATATATTTTAGTTTTAATAGTTCCGTTGCTTTCCAACAATAATTCCGTTTTTTGAGTAGTTTTATACCAAACATCTTTTTCTAATTTTGTTCCTATATCAATTTTTTCATTACATACTATATCTGATAAATTCGAACATTTATATACAACGTTATTATTAATAATACTTTCACTGCCATTAAACATATAGATAGGATTTTTTATTTGACCACTATTATATATAATATTTACTTTTTTACTTATAGCATATCCACTTGGATTTGAAAATATAGTTGTATCAAATTCATTCTTTGTTTTTATAATAACACTATCCGTAAGCCCATTTATATTATAGGAATGAAACATTGGCGTATTAATAGTTTCAACAATTATTTTATAATAATGATTACTTTTTAAATTGTTAAAAAGATAGTTAACACTATTGGTTATGGTTTTAATTTCTACTTCATCTATTAATTCATTGTCATCATATAAATATAATTTAAATATTGAAAAACTTGGTACAAAATTTTTAACTATAGTATGAAGTTCTATCGTCGATGTAGTAGTTACCGAAAATATATCTAATTTTGGATATATAGCTTTTAAATACTGGGATTCTTCTACTGTGTTTTTTAAAAGATAATTGTTATTATTTTTTGTATAGTTTTTAATTTTATAAAAACTAGTTGGATAAAAATCATTATTTAGATTATTATTTTCTTGCATAATAATTAATAATATAAATAGTAAGATAGCTAAAATTTTTATTAAACAATTAAATATAGAATTTCTATTTTTTCTCACCTTTTTAAATTTTTACTCCTTTCCTATTATAGTAATAATAGCATTTTAAGAAAAAAACCACAACATTAAGTTATGAATTTTTAAAATATGATTTGATTAGAAGCAAAAAAATACATTTCCATGTATTTTATATAACGATAGCAAATAAATTCCCTGACCCTTTATTAACAAGTTTTGATAGGGTTTGTTGTAATTTATATCGAGCATTTTCTGGCATCATCGATAATTTAGCTTGAATGCCTTCTTTAACAATAACATCTAGGCTTCGACCAAAAATTTCACTTTTCCAAATATTTCCAGCTTCACTATCTTTATCTTTCATTAGATAATCAATTAATTCTTTACTTTGAATTTCTGAGCCAATAATTGGTTCAAATGTCGATTCGACATCAACTCTAATCATATGTATAGAAGGTGCTACTGCTTTTAATTTAATCCCATAACGGCTACCTTGTTTAATAATTTCGGGTGTATCTAATTTCATATCAGATAAACTTGGTGAGGCAACACCATATCCAGTTGTTTTAACCATTTTTAAAGCAACCTTAATTTGATCATATTCTTGTTTAGCTTCATTATAATCTTGAAATAAAGTTAATAAATCGGCCCTATTTTCAATATTAACACCAATAATATCCTTTAATACTTGATTATATAATTCATTAGGAGCATCTAAAGTGACTGTTACTTCACCAGTCGAAGTATTAACTTCTGACAAATATGCTTTACTAATATATTCACAATCAGTAAAATATGAAGTTATATTTTCAATATCACGTAATTTATCAATTTCAATAACACTCTCACGAATTTTATCCATATAAACTTTCTTTAACCAATTATTCGGAGCTAAACATGCTATCCATTCTGGCATATTAACTTTGACTTCCATAACGGGGAATTCATAAAGTGCTTCTCTTAAAATTGAATAAATATCTCTTTCAGTCATATTTTCAATACTAATAGGTAGTACTGGGACACCATATTCAGTATTAAGTTTTTCAGCTAAACGTTCTGTTTCTGGTAACATTGGGTGGGTTGAGTTCATAACAACAATAAATGGTTTTCCTATCTCTTTTAGTTCCATGACAACACGTTGTTCAGCCTCTATATAATCATTACGATTTAATTCGCCAATTGAGCCATCAGTTGTAACAACAATCCCAATTGTTGAGTGATCTTTAATAACCTTTTCCGTTCCAATTTCAGCTGCTTCTATAAAAGGTATTTCTTCATCATACCATGGTGTCTTAACCATTCTAGGCCCATTTTCATCTTCATACCCTTTACAATTAGGTATAACATAACCTACGCAATCAACTAATCTAATATTAGCTGAAAAATCATCAATAAAAATTTTAGCTGCATTACTTGGTACAAACTTAGGCTCGGTTGTCATAATCATTTTACCTTGCGCACTTTGAGGAATTTCATCTAAGGCACGTTTTTTTTCATATTCGTCTTCAATATTAGGAACAACTAAATTTTCAATGACTTTTTTTATAAATGTCGATTTACCAGTTCTAACCGCTCCAACAACACCTAAATAAATGTCCCCTCCAGTACGCTCTGTAATGCTTTTTATAATCTCTATTTTTTCCATATATTCCCTACTTTCCATAATTCACTTAATTATATTGTAAAACTCTCTAAAATATGAAAAAAAGTAATTAAAATTTAATTACTTTATAACAATATTAACGATTTTAGATTGAATTACAATAATTTTAACAATTTCTTTTCCATCAATAAATTTTTTAACATTATCTATTTCAAGCGCTAATGCTTCCATTTCTTCTTTGGATGTATTAATATCAACTTCTAATTTTCCTCGAACTTTACCATTAACTTGAACAACCATTTGATATTTTTCTTCTTTTGTCTTATTAATATCAAACTCTGGCCATCTAGAATAACTAATAGTATCATTATTCCCTAAAATTTGCCATAATTCCTCTGTTATATGCGGTACTACCGGATTAAGTAGTTTTAAGAAATTTAAAGCATACGCAAGTGGAAATACCTCTTCTTTATAAACGGCATTAATAAAAATCATCATTTGACTAATAGCTGTATTAAAATTCATCGTCTCATAATCTTCGGTTACTTTTTTTACTGTTTGATGATATATTTTCTCTAAATTTTTATTATCGCTATCTTTAATTTTATTCTCTTCAACATATAAACGCCAAACACGATCTAAAAATTTTTTTGACCCTTCAATACCATTTGGATCCCATGGTTTAGCGGCATCGATGGGTCCCATAAACATTTCATAAAGTCGTAAACTATCAGCACCATAAAGGTTTACCATATCATCAGGATTAATAACATTTCCTTTTGATTTACTCATTTTTTCACCATTTGGTCCCAATATCATACCTTGATGACGCAATTTATGAAATGGTTCTTTAGTTGTTGTATATCCTTTATCAAATAAATAATTATTCCAAAATCTTGAATATAATAAATGCCCTACAGCATGCTCTGGACCACCAACATATAAATCAACTGGCATCCAGTGCTCTAATAGTTTTTTATTAGCAAAATCTTCATTATTGTCTGGATCAATATATCTTAAAAAATACCAACTTGAGCCAGCTGATCCAGGCATTGTACTTGTTTCTCTTTTACCCTTAACACCATCAATCTCTATATTAACCCAATCCTCAGCTTTATTAAGGGGGCTAGCACCTGTTTTACTTGGACTATAATCCTCTAAAGTAGGTAAAACTAGTGGTAATTTTGAATCATCTAAAACAATATCTTGATTATTTTCTAGATGGACAATTGGAATTGGTTCTCCCCAATATCTTTGACGAGCAAAAATCCATTCTCTTAAACGATAATTAATTTTTTTATTGCCTAACTTTTTATCCTCTAACCAATTAATCATCTTATCAATAGCGTCTTTTTTATTTAAACCATCAAGGAAATCAGAATTAATATGAGTACCATCGCCAATATAAGGAAGTTCTGTATTATTACTATCTATGTTTTTAATAACAGGAGCAATTTCAATATTAAATTTTTGTGCAAATTCAAAATCGCGTTCATCATGGGCAGGAACGGCCATAATCGCACCTGTCCCATAAGTTGCTAAAACATAATCAGCAATCCAAATAGGAATCTTTTTGCCATTTACAGGATTAATCGCATAGCTACCTGTAAAAACACCAGTTTTTTCTTTACTTAATTCTGTACGCTCTAATTCACTTTTACTAGCACATATAATCTTATAATTTTTTACATCTTCTGAACATTCTTCAGTAGTTATTTTATCAACTAAATCATGTTCTGGTGAAAGGACACAGTATGTAGCACCAAACAAGGTATCAGGTCTTGTCGTAAAAACTGTAAAAGTGTAATCGGTATTATTAACTTTAAAATCGACGTGAGCGCCAATCGATTTGCCAATCCAGTTTCGTTGCATCTCCTTAGTTGATTCAGGCCAATCAATTTCATCTAAGCCATCAAGTAATCTATCTGCATATTTAGGAATATCAATAACCCATTGTTTCATATTTTTTCTAACAACTGGAAAACCACCACGTTCACTTTTACCATCAATAATCTCATCATTAGCTAAAACAGTTCCTAATGCTTCACACCAATTAACTGGCATGTCAATATTTTTGGCTAAACCATCATTATATAATTGTTTAAAAATCCATTGTGTCCATTTATAAAAGTTAGGGTCACAAGTAGAAACTTGTCGATCCCAATCAAAAGAAAATCCTAACATTTTTAATTGTTTTGTAAAAGTATCAATGTTTTTTTTCGTAAATCCTTCTGGATGATTGCCTGTTTTAATCGCATATTGTTCAGCTGGAAGTCCAAATGAATCAAACCCCATAGGGTGCAAAACATTAAATCCCTGCATTCTTTTCATACGTGATACAATATCTGTTGCTGTATAACCTTCTGGATGCCCTACATGTAACCCTTGTCCTGATGGATAAGGAAACATATCCAAAGCATAATATTTAGGCTTACTAAAATCCCAGATATCTGTTTTAAAAGTTTTATTCTCTTCCCAATATTTTTGCCATTTTTCTTCTATTTTTTTAAAATCATACATATTATTTACCCTCTTTCTTTAGTAATGACTTAGCTAAAATATGATAGCTAACTAATATAAGTGGAAATAAAGCAACAAAGCCCAATAACATTTTTAAAATAAATTTATCAATAAATAAAACAATTATAAATGTCGTTGAAATTATGAAGCTATCGCATAAAGCTATCCGGTTAGATAACGTACGTAAATTAATGGTTTCTATATTGATATGATAACGGTTAATTAAATATCTAACTTCCAAACTCTTTTTTAATTTTTCACTAGCTTTTTTCCTTTTCACAACAAATAAAAAATAAATTATGTAAACAAATATAAAAGTAATAATGTAAGTACCTAAGTATTTCATAATGCCTCCTTCAAAACACAAAAAAGATATTATTCTTTAAGGACGAGGATAACCCGCGGTACCACCTTAATTCATAATAATCTTTATGCTCTTAATATTTTTAACGCAAATGTACGTCATATATTTAACATATATGAAGCTAAGAAAGTAAGTTCATAATATTCAATTAAAAGTTTTCACCAACCACTTTTTCTCTAAAAACATCTATATTATTACTACTCTTTCGTAATCACTTTTTATAAACTAAAAGAATTATAACATATATATAGTTATAATTCAACGGTATTTTCTATTTATTATTATCAATTTTGATATTTACAAAATCTTGAATAGAAATTATTTTTCCATATTCAGATAGCATTCTCTTATATGAATTCGTTTTCTCATTATTTAGATTATCATCTAAAACAAATATTAGTTCCTTATTCTCCTTCTTTAACATAATAGAATTAGTTATCCACATCTTTAAAATAGCGACATATCCATTATAATTATCTTCAGTCAAAAAAATCAATTTATAATACTTATCATCTATTTTATAATCAAAATTTATATTATTGCCATATTTTTCTTGAATAGCATTTTTATGACCACATCTCTCATAAAAAATATTATTTTCTAAAAAGTGCTTTTCAATAAAAGCTTTACTTTCCATTTCATTAACTCTTTTTTCTTTGCTAATATCATAATATAAATAAATATTTTTTAAATTATCTAATAAATCTTTGAAACTATCTTCTGTATTTATTTCATGTATTTCAAAAATAAACTTATTAACAAAGTATTTCGTTAATTCATCTAATAATAAGATATTATCTAGGCTTATTCCGTCAAAATCACTTAATAAATTGATTGTAAATTGCTCCTTTAAATCATCGACATATTTTTTTAAAAATGGTATATCAGCTTCATCATCAAAACTTCTTACTCTTTTCCAATTATTAATAATAATCATATCCAATTGCTTGCTTTCTGGATAATGTAAAACGATTGCTATATTTATTCTTTCATTTCGTTCAAGATTTGGAACATATTTTAAAACAGCATATTTAGCTTTAAATTTTCCCATTATTATCACCCTTCAAATTTAAAAGTTCTATAATCTCATCAACTCTGTTAAAGCGACCTATTATATAATCAACTAATACTTTCTTTTCTTCATTACTAACTTCCCAATCACTTGGAATATCATTCATAATACTTTCAACTAATTCTTTCTTTATATTTTTTACCTTTTTTATAAATTTATTCAATTCACTATAAAATATATCGTTCAATTTAAGAGAATTCATGATATTTAAATAATTAAACTGATGTAAATATAATACGCTGAATTTTTCATTTATAAATCTAGGAAGTTGATATTTATCCCAAATAGTTCCTAATCCAAATATATGTGTATGATCTATCATTATGATTTTTTTAGAAATGGAATGAATCATTAAATTACCTTTATTCCTATCATAATTACCAATTAATAAATCAAAAATTAAAGTTTTAATAGCATCATAACTATTTTGTGCTCTTGAGATCATTCCAGCATTCAATATAGTAAGTAATTTATCATCATAAAGTGTCCCAAAAGCAGTTCCTTCAATATGTTTAATATCTTCTTTGTCTATTTTATCATAATTTTCTTCTTTTATATTAATTAACTTATATTCCATAATCGGTAATTCTAAGTATTCACACAATTTAGAAGCTACAAATTCATTAACAAGTGCCCTTTTTCCTTCTGGATTACCTGGAAATTTTACGACATAAGTTTTACCATCATCACACCATACAACATAAGGAACTGTACAGCCATTACCAAGTTTATTTTTTATTTCAACAATATTCAAATAGTACCACCTCGCAAGGTTTTACTATTATAATTCAATTATAACACATATTAAAATAATATATATATTATATAAAGATAATTATAATAGTTTACAAAAATATTTACAAAGTCTGTACTAGCCCCTTGAATAAGTGATATTATAACACTTTTAGATTATAATGCAATATACAAATTTATTCCCCATACTTTAAATATAGTTTGATTAATAAAGAAAATCCTTCTTAAATAAACAAAAAAACGAAATTTACAATAAATTTCATTTTTCTCTTGTTAAACTTCACTAATATATTCTAATAATTTTAAGAATAATCGAATGAATTTTCTTTCTAAACCAACTTTTTTTAATTTACGAAGCGCTATTCTTTTTTTCTTAAGTGGTAATTCACTAAAAATAATTTGATCTATCGTTTCCTTCATTTCCGTTTCAATCTGTAAATCATATAAAATTGATTGAATCTCCTCATTAATTAATCTAACTGTGTCTATTTCAATGTTTTTACCCTTGCAATTAAGTGTTAATTGACCAATTGTCGGAATCTCATTTATTTCAACTACAAAGTCATTATCTTCAATATAACTTTTATATTGGACAGGCTCATTATTAAAATAAATAATAACATCATTAGCCTCTTTCGTATTTCTAAATCGAACTTTATAATTTCGTTTTTCAGGAACAATACCACTTTTACCTTCAAGGGCTCTAATTATAACTGTATAATTATTCGGCAAATAATTATATTCAATTGAAGATTTTAAATAATAACCCGTTTTATAAAGATCACTAACACCATCATCTTCATATAATTCATATTTATTGCTTCGTCCCGGAAAAATTTGAATTTCCATATTTTTAGGTGGTGTTGTATCATTCATATTTTCATTATCACCCAATGCAATAATAGATCCAGCTTTGGCAAAAACTGGGTAATCATCATCTTTAAAGAAAGACACATAATTTTTACCACCAGGGAACTTTTTCCCAGTAACAAAATCATACCAAATCCCCTCTGGCATATAGAATTTGTGAATAACTCGTTGCATAACAGATTCTTTTTTATTTATAATGGGACAAATGAATAGCTCACTACCTAAATAATATTCATTTCTATAAATTGGATCATCATACATCTCAGGGTTTTTATAATAAATTGGCTGAATAACAGGAACACCATGTTTATGATATTTGTAAGCTTCTGTATATAAATAAGGAATTAAACGATGACGTAATTTTAAATAATCCTTAACAATATTATAAGTTTTATACCCCCATTTCCATGGCTCACGACGATAATATTTACCTTTTTCACTACCAAATTTTAAAATGGGACTAAATGTTCCTAATTGAACATAGCGTGTATATAATTCATCATCCTCAATACCTTTATAAAAACCACCAATATCATGACTCCACCAACTTACACCATTATTAGCTGCACTTGCATTATGAATTGGAATAAGTTTCAAAGTAGCCCAACTAACAGTGCTTTTTCCCGAATATAAAACAGGATAACGATGTGGCGCAATTAAGGAATTAGTTGTAAGTAACATTGGTCTTCTTTTATAATTTCGCATCATATCATAAAAATGATAATGATTTAAAATCCATAAATCATCATTTTTTTTAGGATTGTTATAATCTAACCAAAAGAAATCAACATCTAAATTATCCAATGGATGAATAAGTAGTTTTAAATATACGTCTAAAAATTTAGGATCTAAAACATTAAAAGGAATAATTGTTCCAGGCGTAACTTGTAAATATTCGCATATCTTATTATAATAAACTTCATAAGGATAAATTCCTGAACTCGGATCGATATTTAATCCTAACCTAATTCCTTTCGAATGAAGATAAGCAATTATTTCCTTAGGATTTTTTATTAGCGTATTATTAAAAGTAAAACCTGTTTCGATATTTGATACTTCATCATACTTATTTAAATGCCATTCATTATTTAAAACAATAACGGAAAGGGGAATATTTTTATTTTCAAAATTAGAAACCAATTCGCCTAGACTATCATCAGTATATGAGATATTACGACTCCACCAATTTCCTAAAGCATAACGAGGAATTAAAGCTGGATACCCAGTTAAACGATAATAATCATCTAAACAACCTTGGAAATTTTTATAATACATAAATAAATAAATATCAATATCATTTTTATCATTATTACGTTCAATAACGCTACCAGTTTCTTCAATTATTAAGCTTTTAGAATCATCAATACTAACAAAGCCATCAATAGAATATAAACCTTTTTTATATTTGGCCCTATGTTTTTTCCCTTTTTTTTCATATAACTCTAAACCTGGGCTACCGTAATTACGTACTTCAGGATGACCATAATACCAAATGCGATCACTACCTAATAACTCAACTTTTAGATTAGCGGTTGGATTTATTTTAGTAGCAGGAAATGGCTTATCTTTTAAATAGGTTAAGCAAAAGTATTTAGTAGTTATTTCTAAATATTTCGCATCCTGTTTAACTTTAAAGTCAACTACCCCTAAATCCCTATGCCATGCAAACTGGGTTGGTCGATCTTCAAAAATTCCATTTTCACTATACTCTAATCTAACTAATCTTTCAGTAATAACGGAAATACGATATTTTTGGCCTACCATTATACATTTTGGATTAACTTTAGATAATGTATAATCTATTTCAAATTGTTCGCCAATCTTATACATAAATTCAACCCCTTATATATTTATTATTCATTCTTTTTATTCATTTTCCTTATTCTTTTTAATATAAATAGTATTATAAATAGTAGCACAATTATAATTGTGGCAATTACATAATTATACAGATTGGTGGGTTCTTCTTCTCTTTCTTCAACAATTTCCTCTTGGTCTAAAATGTTGGCAAAAATATATTCTCCACTTTCCTTAGAATACAAAAAATATTCTCTTGCATATCTTGCTTTATACTCATCATTTTTTAACTTAGATAATTCTTTAGTTAAATTTGTTTCATCTTCTTGTAATTTTGTTAAGTTATTTTGTAAGGTTTGTTGTTCTAAACTAAGATTTTTTATATTTAACAGCATCGAAAAAGCACTAAAAATAAAGTATGATATTACTACAACACTAAGACCACCAAAAATAATAAGTCTTCTTTTTGATTCTTTTGTTACTTTTCTTTTTACCACATAACCACCACCCTACCGTATAATCAGTATATCATTTTTTAGTTTTTTTGGCAATAATACGATTAATACAAATGTCAACAAAAAAGCCAATTATAACCATAATAATTGAATACGGATGAAGAATAGCGTTATTTATTTTTTTTATACTAATAAAATAAACTAATACAGCTATAATTATAATTAAAAAAGACGATAGAATTTTTATAAAAGGTTTAGAACTATAAATAAATTTATAATTAATATTTAAAAATATGGAAAAAATAAATCCATAAAAAAAAGAAAAAACAATTAAAATTATTTGCGTTTTTAAATCCATCATTTAAATAACTTATTAAATACTCCGTCTTCTTTACTTTTTTTAGATAAACTTTCCATATATGTTAAACTATTAACTTTTCCCTTAATGGAAACATTTCCTTGGTATGTATCTAATTTTACAATTTCTAAATCTTCGCCTTTTAAAACAATATACCCCATATTAGTTTCCATTAAAAATTCTTCATTATCAAAACTATCAATTTTTTTTACTCCTGTAATAACAATATTTTTACGTTCACTTAAAGTTACAACATGTCCTAATGTATTAAAACTTTCTACCTTGTCCATATAAACCTCCTAATTCAATATATGTAGAGATTTAAAAAATATTAAAAAAAAATCAATAATTTGATTTTTTATTCAGCTTCATTATAAGCATCAAGAATTGCTTTTTCAAACATTTCTCTTGTTTCTTGATTTATTGGATGAGCTACATCATGACGTTTAGTATCATCGATTTTACGGCTTGGCATAGCAATAAATAATTTGTCATCGCCTTGAATAATTCTAATATCACGAACAGCGAAACAGTCATCAATTACTACTGAGACAATTCCTTTCATTCTTGAGTTTTCCTTTTCTGTCTTATGAACATTTACAGATGTAATTTTCAAGTAAATCTCTCCCTTCAGTCTATCTACTACAAGTTTATTGTATACTAAAAAAATTAGAAAATCAATAGTTATTTATAAAAATGCGCATTAATAGTCGATTTTTATCGTTTTAGTAATAACATCAGAATATGAAAATGATTTAATCTCATTTTTTATTTTTGATTCTTTAATTTCGACAAGAAAAACATTTTTATAAAGTTCCTTTATTTTCGCATTATATTTTTCATATTTATTCCGTCCAAGACTACACTTTATGACTACTTCTTTACCTAAAAATTCATTAAGCCTACCTCTAATCTGTTCTATTGTCACAAATTCCTCCTCATCTAGGATAACCAATATACATTGTCCCTTTTGTTTTGATACCACCCATTCCATCTTTACCATACTTGGTATTTTCTAAAATATTGATTAAATCAATATCTTTGCTGATGTCGGATAAGCTGACACGAGTCGCAATAATGGCAGGATCTAATGCATGAATATTGATGCGTTTAGGACTAGAAGCAAAGTTAGCACCAGCTTTAATTAATTCTTCGTAGTCTGATTGACAAGCACCAGCAATAATAATTAATTTTTCATGACTATGTTCATATTTTCTCGCCTCTTTAATTGAAGCAACAAAATTTTGGCTATTTTTATATGCTGACAAATCATCACGCCCACCTTTTTTTTTATAATAAGCATCATGGCCAGTTATAACTAAGATATTAGGATTGTGAAGTTCTAGTAATTCACGAATTTTAAAAGGAACATTTTCTTCATCTTCTCTAACACCGATGGCCATTAAATTGTCTTCTTCATAATATTTTAAACATTTATCTAAATATTCATTATCCCCATCAATATGTAATATTTTGCCTGGTAAATAAAAAAATTCGCTTCGATCTAGATCCAAATTGGGCTTTATACGTTCTAAAAATTCTTGATCTTCTTCAAATTCTTGATCATATATAATTAAGTCATCAACAGGACTATCCGCAATTAGTCTAACATTAATTCCTTTTAAATAGCAAATATCATTGTCAATTGATATAATTTTAAAAACCATATCATTATTATAGGAATTTCTAGTAACTAAATCTCCTTCTTTAAAATCCATATTTTATCACCAATATAATTTATGTCATATAAAATATGTTTATGATAAAAAAACCTTTAAGGTTCCTTAAAGATTTCTTTTTAATAAATTATTATTTATTAGATTTAGCGAATTTTACACCTAATCCTGCTATTCCTGCTAAACAAATTGCACCAATTACAATATACAATTGTGAACTTACATCAGCTGTTTTTGGGTTTTCAATAGTTGTAGTTTCTGTTGGCTGTGTTGGTTCAGTAGGATTTGTTGGCTTAGTTGGTTCTGGTGGAACTTCTCCTTTACAAGTAATCAGCATATAGTATGTAGTTCCAGTTGCATTGAATTCACTAGTTTGTAAAGTTGCAAATTGATTAGTAAAATAATCAGTCGATAAATTCTTACCTGAGCTTGTCACGTTATTAGAAGTAATAATTGACTCAATTGAACTACGGTCTTTTATTTCATACAATCTTGTATAACTAGCACTACTAGATTGAATTTTATGCGCATATGTTTGAATTTCACCATCTATAACTTTAATTCTAAGTAGATAAATTGATTGTCCATTATCATATCCCATATTGAAATTTTTTGGAATATTAATATACATAGTTGCAGAATCTGTTTTTGAATCCCATGTTTGTCCATCTTTAACTTTAAATTCTAATGGAACGACATCAACAATTTGTGAAGTCAAGCTATCTCTATAAAAATGTGCGATTGCTTGTTTAAAAATGTCTTGTTCTCCATTAGCAATACTCATGTCTAGTTTCCCATTGCCACCAGTCATATAGTATTCATAATATTGATTATCAAATCTTATGGTGTAGTCCTCAGCATTTGCTGTTCCCATACCAAATATACCAACTACTGTAAACAAAAATGCAAATAATATTTTTCCTATTTTTTTCATTTCTATCTCTCCTATCTTTAAGCAAATTATATCAACTATTTTTAATATGGTCAATAATAATGAACTTCATACCTTTTTATTAGACACAATTTTACATTAACGCATTTTTTTATATTTCAGTTAATTGATAATATATAATAACTAGGTTATAATATATATGGTGATACTATGAAAAAACAAACAAAAAAATTTTGGGTTTCATATATATTATTTACAATTATTTTAAGTTTTTCCCTATATAAAATTACAGCTAAGCAAATTAATTATCGTGAGATTGAAAGTCAAGAAATAGATATAAGAAAATTAGCATCTATTATAGAAATAAAAGATATGAATGATAATACAGAAATAATTAATCCACCTGAAGAAAATATTGAACCTGAAGAACCAGATATTAATATTCCACCAAATGATTACTGGTATTATATAAATATCCCACTTATTAGTGTCGATTTTAATTCTTTGATTGCTAAAAATAATGATACAGTAGCTTGGATAGCATTAAATGGCACTAACATTAATTACCCAGTTGTTCAAGCTAGCGATAATGACTATTATCTATATCACGCCTATGACCACTCTGATAATCAAGCTGGTTGGGTATTTATGGATTATCGTAATGATCCAATAGAATTTAGTAAAAATACGGTTATTTATGGTCATGGCATGAATAACAATACAATTTTTGGAACACTTAGATATATCACTGAAAATTGGTGGTATAATAATCCAGATAATCATATTGTTAAATTATCAACACCAAGCGAAAACACATTATGGCAGGTTTTTAGTGTCTATACTATTCCTGAAGAAACATACTATATTCAGACAGATTTTACAGATAACAATATATATAAAGAATTCTTAAGCAAATTACAAGCTAGAAGTATTTACAATTTTAATGCAAGTGTAAATGAAAATGATAAAATAATTACTCTTTCATCTTGTTATAATAATGATTTAAGAGTTGTCTTACACGCTAAATTAATTAAAAGAGAAAAAAGATAAAACATAATTTTTATCTTTTTTTACATTGTAGTTACAAATACTATTAATAAAACAATAGCTACTACAAGAATTATAATTCCCATTATTTTAAGATATAAAATGGCAAATCTATATAGAAGACTTTTTTCAGCCTTTTCACTAAAATAATAATTTCCTCGATATTTTTTTATAATTTGCTGCATTTTTAATTGTTTGAATAATCTAAGATCGTTATTAATTTCTCCCAAAATATTTTCTTTACTAGTTGCATTAAATTTATCCATAGCGTGATATTTCATAAAAGCTTGTTTGACCATTTCAATATTATTTTGATTATTAGCAATATTATTTGCTTGCACTGATACATAATTTGGATCAACTTCTTGTTTTAATTTTGATATAACACCACTTATTCCTAGTAATGTAAAGAAAACTGATATAACTAAATCATGTATAATAGCGTCTCTAAATTCTAGATTGTTATAGATAAATTCTAAATTATTCCAACTAACAATAAAACCATTTTGATGTAATAAACATAAAGGGATAATAATTAAAGTTGTAGCTACAATAACAATTAAACTTACAATTACAATGATAATTGGTGTTTTCTTATCAACAATGCCACCAAATTTTTTATATCCTAATAATGCTCCAAAAGCTATAAAAGCCGCTAAAATTGAAAATAACATTTTTCCATATACATATAGAAGAATCCATGGGATTGTAAATAAAAATCCCCCCAATAATGCTCCAATAATTCCTAAAATTCTCTTACTCATAATTTACCTCCACTATATTTTTAAATGCTTTTTAACAGCACGCCAGCTACCAAACATACCAACAATCATACCAATTGCTACTAAAGCAATTGCGACAAAATAAATAAAAGGTTCTGGCTTTATTAATTGAATTATTTGTGTAAATAGCTTGCCACCAAATTTATTATATATAGCAACATAGCCATAAATAGTTATGATAACTGGTAAAATTGAACCAATAATCCCTAAAACTAAACCCTCTAAGATAAAAGGAATTTTTATATTTATATTAGATGCGCCAACTAATCGCATAATTTCGATTTCTCTACGACGCGAGAAAATAGTAATTTTTATTGTATTAGATATTAAGAAAGCTGTAACTAAAATTAGAGCAACAACAACTATTAAACTAACATTTTTAATAGAATCAAAAACCGATACTAATTGTTCAACCATACCCTCTCCATACTTAACAACATCGACATGTTCAATATCTTTTATTTGATTAGCAATATCGCCAATTTTATCAATGTCAATAACCTTAACTTGGAAAGTAGCTTGAAGAGGATTTTCGTCTTCAGTCCATTCTGACATAATTGATCCAAAAATATCAGATGAATCCATCATTTCTTCAGTTATATCCGATTTAGAACGATATATATAGTTTTCAATATTATCAAGTTTTTTTATTTCTTCTTCAACCTTTTTTGTTTCCTCTTCAGTTATATCAACATCAAGGAAAGCAACAATTGTAACATCCTTCTCCACTAAAGTAGCGAAGTTATTTACATTATATGTTAAAATAATCGCAACTGCTACAACAATTAAAGTAATGGCTATACATGAAATAGATGCTAAAGAGAGAGAAAAGTTTCTAAATACACTCTTAAACGAGTCACGTATATTTCTGCTTAAAATTCTAAATGCCTTCATGTGTATAAGTTCCTTTCTCGTAATCTTTCAAAATTCTTCCTGCATCTAATAAAATAACTCTCTTTTTCATTATTGATACAATATTAGTATCATGCGTAACCATAATTATTGTTGTACCTAATTTATTAATTTCCTCAAGAACTTTCATAATTTCCATGCTCGTTGTTTCATCAAGATTTCCAGTTGGTTCATCACAAATTAATAATTTTGGTCCATTAACAATAGCTCTAGCTATAGCTACTCTTTGTTGCTCTCCACCTGACAATTCAGTTGGATAATGCTTAGCTTTGTTTTTTAATCCAACTAAATCTAGAACCTTTAAAACTTTTTCATGTATTTCCCCTTTTGGAAGCCCAAAAACTTCTAAAGCAAAGGCTACATTTTCATAAACAGTTAATTTTGAAAGTAACTTAAAGTCTTGAAAAACAACTCCTAATTTTCTTCTAAGTTTATATACTTTACCATTACGCAATTTAGCAACATCTAATCCACCAACAATAATTTTTCCACTAGTCGGTTTTTCTTCACGATATAGCATTTTAATTAAGGTTGATTTTCCACAACCTGTTGAACCAATGATGAAAACAAAATCACCCTTTTCAATTGTTAAATCTAAATCATAAATGGCTGTAACACCATTTTTATATTGCTTATTAACGCCTTTCATTCTTATTAGATTCATACAACACCTCTATTCTTCTAAATTCCACCAGACACTTCATAAGCATCTGTGACAATGAAAAATGCCTCTTTATCAATTTGGTAAATGCCTTCTTTTACCATAAAATATTCCTTGGTTGGAATAATACACATAATTATCTTTTGATTATTACCTGTATAACCACCTCGACCGTCTAATACTGTAATCCCATGCTTTAAAGTATTAGTAATATATCTTTTAACCTCTGTTTCATGTTCTGTAATAATATAAAAAGCTTTTGATTGAGAAATACCTAGTATAACTTTATCAGTCATGATACTTATAATATAAAGTGAAATAAGTGAATACATCAACTTTGTCCAACCAAAAACAAATACACTACTAGCAATAATTAGACCATCTGTAAAAAACATTGATGTACCTAATGACATTTTAAAATATTTGGAAACAATTTGATTTAAAATATCAGTTCCACCAGTTGTAAATCCAGACTTAAAAATTAGTCCTAAACCAAAACCAGCAATAACAGCTCCAAAGATAACAATAATAATAGGATCAGCATCGCTTAAATTTACGTATCTAGGTATCCATTCTGTTAAACTAACAAAAACAGGATATAATAAAGAACCAATAATCGAATTTTTAGTTTTTTCAATACCTAATAATAGGAAACTTAAAATTAATAATAAAATTGAACCAATTAAAATTACAACTGATGGGCTCCAATTAAAAATTTGTTTAAACATAACACCCAACCCGCCAACGCCATATACAACTGAACTTGGTATCATAAATAAATTATACGAAAGGGCAGTAATAATCATTCCTAAAATAAACTGAGTATAGCGTTTTAAACGACCACGTTCATATATTTTTTTTAATATATTCTCTTCATTCTTTCTTTTAAAAAACATTCTAAATTCTCCTCTTTAAATTAGCTGTTATAAAAATATCGATATCACCATCTAAAACTTTTGAAACATTACTTGTTTCTACATTTGTTCGGTGATCTTTAACCATAGAATATGGATGCATAATATAACTACGAATTTGTGAACCAAAATTTATATCTTTTAAATCGCCCTTCAATTCGCGCAAATCTTTTTCTCTTTTCTCAATTTCTAATTGATATAATTTACTTTTTAGAATTTCTAAGGCCTTTTCTTTGTTTTGAATTTGACTTCTCTCATTTTGAACAGTTACAACAATTTTAGTTGGTAAATGTGTTATTCGAACAGCCGAATCAGTTGTATTAACACCTTGACCACCACAGCCACTTGAACGATATACATCAATACGAAGATCAACATCATTAAGCTCTATAGTAATATCTTTATTTTCAAATAATGGTGTTATATCAACTGAAGCAAATGAAGTATGACGTCTAGAATTAGAGTCAAATGGTGAAATCCTAATTAGCCGATGAACACCTTTTTCATTTTTTAAATATCCATAGCTATTAATACCATGAATTAATAATACAGAACTTTTAATACCAGTTTCTTCGCCAGATTGTTCATCAACTAATTCATATTTATAGCCCTTTAAATCACACCATCTAAGATACATTCTTTTTAACATTAAAGCCCAGTCACAAGCCTCCGTTCCACCTGCACCACTATGAATTTCAATCATCGCATCTCCATGGTCATAAGGGCCATCTAATAGCAAATCTACCTCTAAATGGGTTAAATCTTGACCAAGTTTTTCTTGCTGCGTATTTAAAATCTCAATCAGTTCTAAATCGGGCTCTAATTTCAGTAGTTCTAATGTCTCAATATCATTTTCAATATTTTGTTTGTATTGTTCAATATCATTTAATTGCTTCCTTAAATAATTAAGTTCACTAATTACTTTTTCACTACTTGCTCTATCACTCCAAAAATCACTTGCTTCCATTTCTTTTTCTAATTCTAAAATTCTTTTTCTTTTTTTATCAGGTTCAAAGTGACCTCCATAAATCTTTTATTCGTATTAAATAGTTATTATAAACATTAACTAATTCATTTATTTCCATAACTATCCTCCAATCTTTAATTATTATACCATTTATAAATAAATAAGTAAATTAACTAAGAAAAAAAGATAAATATTATCTTTTTAATCAACCCACTTAACTGTTTGTTTTTCTAAATTGTAATATTCTAAATACCATGGTTCAACATAAGAAAATTCCTCTGGCATATGAAAAGCATATTGAGAATATTTTAATTTTTTTAAATAAATATCAATTACAAAAGTTCGATCAGTATTATTGATAATATCTAAATTATAATCGAAAATCTTCGAATTTTCATAATAATAATAAATACATTTTGAAAAATTGAAAATATTAAATAAAATTAGTATTCCAATTAAACTATATTTTAAATAAGACATCTGGTTATTACAAAATTTATTAATGATAATCAAGGCAATAAACATAGTAAGTCCTAATATCCAGTGTACACATAAACAAAATATTAATAAAATAAACATTTTTAATTTATTATCACCATTATAATAACTATAATATATATATATTAAAAAAACAACAAGTAATGGAAAAAAGAACCTATATGCAGTATATTCAATTAAAACAATTGATGTTAAATTGGCAATAATTCCACCTAAAAGTAAATATCCCAATTCTTTATTATGTGTTTTAACGCCAAGACAAGCATAAATATTAATAAATAGATAGATAAAAAACATTATATACATTATTAAAGATAAATGATTAAAATCAATAAAATGATAAATAGACATATTTATAAATATAATGGAATTTATGATAATTAGATATATACTAGCAATTTTATTAATTTTGTTTTTCGTTTGTAAAAGATAATATGCCAAAATAAATGAAACAATAAACAGAATAGGAGTAAAACTAGAAGAAAATAAGTAACCAAAATAGTCTGGTAGTTTTATAATAAATTTTTCGATAATATTGGCTTCAAAAAAGAACGTCTCTTGCTTTGATAAACGATTAAGATTTCCAGGGATAAAGTAGCTACTAGCAAGCATTATTAAGGAAAAAGCAAAGAAAATTAACATTTTTTTATTAATATCCTTTTTTAAAACGTTATTAATGTTAATCATAAATAAAAATACGACAATTAATACAGTTGTGCTTTCCATCGTAAAATTAATAATAGTGAAAAATAATAAACTTAGAATAAATCGCAAGATGGAGTAATGTTTATTATTAATATAATAATCTAAAATAAAGTATATAATTAGCAACATTGGTATATAAGCCCATAAATATAAAATAGTTCCATCGGCCCAATATAAAAGTTCATTAAGCATACTTATATTTAAACCTAATATAGTTAGTGTAATAAAAAAAGTTATTTGTAAAGTGTTATATTGTTTTTTAATATTAATTATTTTGGCAACATAAAAGCAAAATAAAAATAAAAATAGAGGATTTAAAATTCTAAAAAATTGAATTCCAAATAAATAGAGACCACTAGTAACAACTGCGTGTCCAATTAAACGTCCTGACCAGTTTTTAAAATAAAATATATAAAGATACTCTAACAGATTATTACTTCTTCTTAAAAGAGCAACAATATTGTAATCATCAGCATACATCTGAACATTTTGCATTTGAATAAAAAATAATAAATAAACAATTATTAATAAAATTGGATATTTATATTTTTTAACGAAATCGATTGTTTTTTTCAATGTTTTTATCTAACTTTCTTAATATAAAATAGCGACATTCATAAGCACAATGTTCTTTTATATAGTCTTGATGATGCGAAAAATCGTTGATTTTATTACAATTTTTACTTTCACTTTTATAAAATCCTTTTAAACGTAATTTACCATAAGCCCAATCACCAATAATATAATCATAATCATAAAAATAATCAGTATATTTATTTTTGGTTTCTTCGTAATCAAAACCATCTTTATAGTTTTCTAGTAACTCATATTCTATATTTTCCAACACATATTTTTTCATATCTAATACTCCTTTTGAAAAGATGGGGCAATATATTTATATTTTACCAAACTTGAACCAGAATTCCAAGTCATATAACCACCTTTTAAGTCAGCATCATATAAACCTTGAATTTGATCAGATATTTTGGATGAATCATAAACAATATATGGGCTTTTAATTGTATCATAAGCTTGTACCCACGTTCTAACAATTGCTGGAGTTGGTATTTCTTTTTGACGGTTTGCTGCATAGGTTCCCCAAGTATACATAAGTTTATAAGGAACTGTCCAAACAACTTCAGAAATACCGAAATCATGAGCATTAAAGTGATCTGGATATGGCATCGCACTAATGACATCAACAACATTGGATATGCTTGGCCAATATTGACCATAAGCAGCTACATAAGTATAAGCTGATTCCCCAAAAACATCTGCAGATACATAAGCACCAACAGAGTGAATTTCGTCACAAGCATACATTAAAAAGCGTTGAATAGCTTGAGCTTTTTCTTCACCATAATCATTTCGCATATTCATTGTTCCATTTTCTTCTAACTTATAAGTACGATCTGGAAAACGTACATAATCAAATTGAATTTCATTAAAACCCATTTCGGTTACAGCTTCTTTAGCTAATTTGACATTAAATTCCCAAACTTTACGTTGATATGCACTTGGCCAATAAGAACCGTTATGTGAAAATAAGGCCCCATTGCCACTATTAACAATCGCATATTCAGGATGATCTTGGGCAAAATATTGATCTTTAAAAACAGTGATTCGCCCAATTACATAGAAACCATTATCTTTTAATTTTTTTATAATTGCTTGATAATTTCCAAAAGAATTAATCGCATGACTATAATTAGTCGGAGATAGCTCCTCCATAACTTTTGATGCATAAGAAGGAGAGCCGCTATCTTTTATATCCACTACAAAAGCATTTATATTGCTTTGTTTGGCCAAGGCGATATACTCATCAACATTCCCTAAAACGCCACCATTTAAATATAGACTTCTAACCTCGCTAGGCATAATATTATTATCGAACACAGGTTTTTGATAAGGGAAATAATCCAAATTACCACCTGATCCACCACCATATATATCAGTCCTTTTTAAATGAATTTGATAATTACCATCTTGATCATAATTTTGCTTAGCTTCATCTAATGTATTAACAGTATATTTTTGATAGATATAACCTTCTATATCATTATATTTTATTTTATATTTTGATACATTACCATCACTTAAAATTTTATCAAATCCTATAATTTCTACTTTTTCCCCTTTTTTAACGATTCCTAAAAGATCAACATTTTCACTATCTTTATAAATAGAAGCCGGAGTTCGAACAAAACGTTCAGTTTCTAAAACAGTATTTTGTAGTTCATCAACTAAATCATTTTTTAAAATTAAATATTCCTTTTCATCATAACTAATTTTGATATAAGTATTATTATCTTCTTCATTATTTTCATTAGTCAAATCTTTTTCAAAAACTTTAACCTTTGTTCCTCTAGCAATTTTTTCCGTCTCATTATATTCTAAATCAAATAATTGAACAGATAATTCACTACTAGCAATATACATATCCTTTTCAACTATTTTCTTAGGAATTACTTTTTTAAAAAATATATTTTTCATAATAAAAAATAAGCTTACTACGACTAAAATTGTTACAATAAATATTATTACTTTTTTCATAAAACACCACTCTACTTCTTTTTAATTTGGAATTGTTAATGGAATTGAACTATTTGTTAAACCTCCTAATAAATAATCTGGTACAATTCCTTGGACTAATTTCATCGCAACAGGAATATCTGTTTCAACAGTAATTGTATCAGTTATAAATGGTAAAATTACTCTTGCTTCCACTTGAACGTTAATACTTACTTCGATTAAGGCATTATTTATACCATAATTGGTAACTTTGGTGTTGACATTACTAACAATATCTCCTACTAAACTTAATTTAACGGGAATTTTTGGTCCGATATTTGCAAGTAAAGAATTTTTGAAAATAACACCACTTGGAATTTCGTAGATAATTCCTTTAGATAATTTTTCCTCATCATAATCAATTAAAACATTATCAGGAAGTTCTAATAAATCTAATTTGCCTTCTTCTAAATATTTTAGATTCAACTGAATTGTATTGACTATTTTGTTTAAAGTTTTATTAACAACAATTGGATCAAAATCGATTGTTCGAATTTCACCCGCCTCTGATCTTGTTATTATAAACATATCTTCAACATTTAAATCCTCGGCAATCTGTTTAGAAATAGCCCTATTAATAATTAAATTTGAAAATTTTCGTACCTGACTAGAGGCATAGCCCATTAGAACAGGTACAACATTTTTATTAAGATAATTTATCGAAAAAAAAGTCATAGTTAATATTAAAACTAGAATAATAATAATAGTATTACCTATTCCAAATTTTAATTTTTTTGCTTTTTTTAAATGAATTTTTCTTCGCATTTTCTTCACTTCCTAATATAATTATATAAAAATATTAGGAAATAAGAATTGTATGTTATCATTCATTATTATTATACCAAAAATAATAACTAATAAACCAAATTTTTGCGAATATATTTTGTAAAGTGTCAAATAATATAAAAGGTGATAATATGTATATAAAAGATATAATGTCCAAAAGTTTAGTCATCGGTAGCATAACTAATAATTTAACGGAAATTGCGACATTAATGAAAAAATACGATATTGGCTTTTTACCAATTAGTGATCAAAAAAAGATTATTGGTGTTATAACCGACCGTGATATAATAGTGAACGCTTTAAGTAATAATTGTAGTCAAAATGATATTGTTGATAAATATATTGTAAGAAATATTATTTCCATCAATCAAGATGAGAAAATAGAAAACGCGATTAAATTAATGGGCGAAAAAAAAGTTAGGAGATTAATTGTCACAAATAATAATAAAATATCAGGAATCTTGTCTTTAGCCGATATTTTACCTATAAAAGACTATACAGATTTAATTAATGATAATTTACAGAGAATATTTGAAATTAATCGTAATGATGATTTATTTAAAACGGAAATTGATGAATTTTACTTATAAAAAAAATATGAAAAATATTTTGATATAATTTCATATTTTTTATTTTTTTAAAGTTACTAATATATTTTTTAAATTACGATAAATATTAAAAGCCACATAATAAATAGAATAAAATAATCGATTGACGACAAAATCAAATTCACCAATATATTCAATAACATTACCACCAAATCCTCTTTTAAATTCATAAACACCATAATCTTTAGAACCCAAAACAAAATTACCACTAATTCCCCCAAAATCATAAAAAGGCAATTTTTTATCTTTGGCATATTTAATCATATCAAATTGAAGTTTATATTGAGCCATCAAAGGCATATATTCTTTATAAGTACCACCATAAACATAATGCATATAATATTTATCATAAATGAATACTCCAGCTGATAGAGGAATTAACTTTTCGTTTCGATTTTTTATCTTATTATATAATTTATCTTCCTTGAAATCAGACAAATACTTTTCTTTATCCAAATAGACGATTAATAATACTGCTGTATCATTAAATGTTTCTTTTATTTTTTGATAATACTCAATTGTTCGATCAAAACAATTATGTCTTTTACAAGTATGTTCCATAATTTTTTTAAATTCTTCAATGTTTTGTCTATTTACTTCTTTGGTTATTAAAGGATAATTTTGAGCCTTCTTTAAGGATCGGCGACATCTTTTATCCATATCAACTATAATATCATCTAGTGATTTATCAATTTTTAAATAAAACGACCAACGATATTGGATTTCCTTAGTATAACCTACTGTAAAACCATTATGATGATAACCTAAATTTTTCAAGAAATTAACTAAATTACTTTTATTTTGTGAAGAAATTATTCTTCCATCTTTATTTCTCTTACAATACTCAATAAAAGGATCGATTTTTAAAACAATGCCACCATATTTTTTTATATATTTTTTTATCTCTTTTGTAAAAAATTCTAATATTTCGTAATTATTATAAGTTGTTAAAAATCCCCTTGGTGCATAAAAAATGCTTTTTTTCAAAAAAAGACATTTTGAAATTAGCAAAGCCAAACAAATAACCGAATTATCTTTCATAACTCCAACATAATGACTTTTCCAACCTGTTATGTTTTTTAAATCCCCCCAAGCGGTAGTTTGACAATAATTGCTATTAGAAAAATTATCTTGTAACCGCTGAAATTGTTTTTTATTTAATTCAATAAACTCCATTTTATCAACTCACTTCTTAATATTTTCTATATTAAGAATAAGCGATGTTTGTATCAAAAAAAGATAATTATTGTATCATTTTTGCAAATTTAATAATCGAACTCATTTTTATCATACTTAACCTCACTATAAATATCCTTACTATGAACTGATAAAAATAAGACATCGCAGCCTTCATAACACGAATCAAAATTAGCAATTACATTATAAACGACATTTTGATCTACATTTAAATATTTTCGAAAATCATTTTCAAGATTTTCAAACAGTGGCTTAATATCAAAAGGATAATATTTAGTACCTGCATTAGTAATATTTAGATGAAAAATAGTATTATCATAAGCATCCATAACTACATATACACTAAAAACATCATTAGAATAAATAACGTTTTTTAAAGTTAGACCATGATAATCATCAGAATTTAAATAATTTTTAGAGATATCAAAATTTTGTAAATATCCATAATCAAACATAAAGTTTTCTTCATAAATATTTGCAAGTAAAGGATTTATTTTTTCTAATTCAGCTTTAATACTATTTATATTATGTTCATAATTTTCCCGTGTTGGAACTTCTAACATTTGCATATTATTATAATTACCAGAAAATAAAATCTCAAATTTTTCATCATTAGTTAAATTATAATTGTCGTAGATATTTTCTAAATTAAGACTTTTTTTACTAATACTATTAAGCATTTTTTTATCATGCAAGTAAAAATATGCCTTTGGAAAATTAATGATAAAAAAAGAAATTACTAAAAAGATAAAAAACGCCAATATATATTTGAGTTTAGTTATCATGTGATACCTCCACTGAGAAAGATATTTTAGTTCCAACATTTATTTTACTCGTAATTAAAAGCTCACTTTTATGTAAAGCAGCAATCTCCTTGCATAAGGCTAATCCTAACCCTGCACCACCCTGTTTTCTAGCTCGAGATTTATCGACCATGTAAAATGGTTCTGTTACTTTTTTTAAATGTTCTTCATCAATACCTTTTCCAAAATCTTGAACAGAAATAGTATATAAATAGTCTTTTTTTATACCACTAATAATTATTTTATTATTCTCATCCGAGGCTTTACAAGCATTATCAACTAAGTTATATAAAAGAGATTTTAATAAAATGGGTTCGATAGAAATTGTGACTTCCTCAATATTTAATTCCAATTTAATATTATATTTTTTTAAAAGGATAGCTAAAGTTTGGGTTAGTTCTCTAAATAATTGTTTAGAATTATATTCTTTAAAAGGAAATTCATCTTGTTTTAAAATAATTAAGTTAAGTAAATGAAAAGATAAATCTTCTAATCGTTTTCCTTCTTTAAAAATATAATTAGCTAATTCATATCTTTTTTTAGGTTCAATATCATAAGTACGTAAAATATCTGCATAGCCAATTATAGAAGTTAAAGGTGTTTTTAATTCATGAGTAAATCTTGATATAAAATCCTCTTGTCGTTCATTATAATCTTCTAATTTCTTTATATAATTTTCAATTTTATCAGTCATATGATTAAAATCGGTTGCTAAAGCGACCAATTCTGGAGATTTCATTGTCTTTAGAGAATTATCATTTCGAATATCAAGATTACCTTTGGCAATTTGATTAGTTGTTTGCTGTAATTTTTTTAAAGGGTTTGTAATATAAATCGAGAAAAAAGCTATTATGCTAGAACTAATTAAAGAACCGACAATTAAAAATAAGCAATATAATTTATAATTTTGATTTCTAATTTCATAAATATCCGTTATATTAACTAGATTCTCTAAATAAGCAGCTCTATCATTAATATTCAATTTTGTAACGACTTGAAAAAAATATTGTTCATCCTTTTTAAGTATCTGACTACCTTGTTCACTATAATTTAATTCATCAACAAAACTATTATTATCAATAAACTTAAGATTAGATCTTTCGCCAATAAATACTTCACCATTATTACTAATATTTTGAAATTGTTTTAAAATATAATCTGTCATATTGAATTCATATTCATACTCATTCATACCATTTAAAGAAATACTGTAGTATATCATTGTTAGCATTTTATTACTATTGATAGTGCTATCTTTTTTTATTAATAATTCATTATTAAAATTAGAGTTAATAATTAAAAATCCCCCAATACCTAATAAACTAATAACAAGAAAAAAGGATATAATAAATATTTTAAAACTGAATTTCATTCTAAAGCCTCAAAACGATAGCCAATTTTATAGACCGTTTTTATTTCCTTTTCTAAATTCAATTTTTTTCGAATACGCTGAATATGTAAATCAACAGTTCTAGTATCACCAAAAAATTCATCACCCCAAATTCGTTCATAAATGACTTCACGATACAAGGCAACATTTCTATTATGTAAAAATAATAACAGTAAATCAAATTCTTTTTTAGTTAAATCGATAATTTCGCCATCTTTTTTTACAAAATGCGATGTAACATCTATTTCAATATTTTTATAAATTATTTTGTTACTAGTTTTATTATTTCTTCTAAGCACAACTTCGACTCTAGCTAATAATTCTTGTATATCAAAAGGCTTCGTGATATAATCGTCAGCCCCTAATTTTAAACCTTTAACTTTATTATCAACATTAGAAACAGCCGTAATAAAGATAACAGGTATTTTTAATTCTTTAATATAGTTCATAATTTCAAAACCATCTATTTTGGGCAACATTATATCTAAAAGAATTAAATCATATTTATTTTGATTTATTTTATCTAAAGCCATTTCCCCGTCATAAGTAGTATGGCAATTATAACCAGCTTGTGTCAAACTTATTTTAAGTAAATTAGAAATAGCCTCTTCATCCTCAACTATCAAAATATCAATCATAAAAGGTTCCTCCATATTATTAATAACAAAAATTTGTATCGTAATTGTATAATAAAACTTTTAAATCAATTTTATTTTAACATAGAAACACTTTATTTGCTAATAATCAACATAAATTTGTTAAAGAAAATAGTTGGAATTTTACAATTTATAATATTATTTTAACAATTAGAACAAAACTCAAAAATGTAGAATAAATTTTTAAGTGTCCACTTAAGAGTTTCTGTTTCAAAGATTCGTTACCTACCTAATTCACAGACTTAAATTCTGATAGTTGCTACCATACTTAATTTTAATTTATTACTTTTTATTTTATCTTTTAGATTTGCTCATCTATATTATAACTTCTTTCATATATCTTTTATATATTAAACATAACATTTTCACTAACATTGTAATCTCTATCTAGATAACGCTCACAATTTGGATATTCATAATTTCTTATATTTAAGTTTTTAATTATTTCATTTTTACAACCACATTTTGAGCATATTTAACCGCTTGGATTATATATATTTTATACATTATTTTTCCTTTTAATTTCGTTTTATATTCTAATTGTCTTAGTATTTCAGATAGAAATGTATTGGAAAGTGATTTAGTTAGTTTGTGATTTTTATAAGCGATTGATATTAGATTTGTTTTTTTTAGGGATCTTTCCTAGTAGATTAAAAAAATTGTAAGAATTTCTCACAATTTTTATTTAAAATTTTATCTTCTCACCAATATAATTAATAACTTCATCAATATTCAAAATAATTTGCTCCATAGTATTCCTATCTCTCAAAGTAACAGTATTATTATTTATGGTGTCATCATCAATAGTTAGACAATATGGTGTACCACTAACATCTTGTCTACGATAACGTTTACCAATATTTCCTGATTCATCATAGGTAGTCATGAAATGCTTCGTTAGCATTTGGTATATTTCTAAAGCTTTTTCTCCATGATGTTTTTTAATAAGTGGCAAAATTGCAACTTTATATGGAGCTAAAGCGGGAATAAATTTCATAACCTCTCTCGTTGTCCCATCAGGTAATGTTTCTTCCATATATGATTCACTTAAAATTGCTAAGGTTAAACGATCACAACCAACTGATGATTCAACAACGTAAGGAATATACTTCTCATTTGTTTCAGAATCAAGATATTCCATTGATTTTTTTGAATATTCTTGATGCCTCGATAAATCATAATTAGTTCGATTATGCGTTCCCCATAATTCCCCCCATGAAAAAGGAAAATTATACTCGATATCACAGGCTTCTTTAGCATAATGGGCTAACTTTTCATGGTCTTTAAAGCGAATATGTTCTTCTGTTATACCTAAATCAATTAAAAATTGATGAGCATATTTTTTATAAAATTGATAAAATTCACTATCAGTTCCATCTTTACAAAATAATTGATGCTCCATTTGTTCAAATTCAATTGTTCTAAATGTAAAGTTGCCTGGTGTTATTTCATTTCTAAATGCTTTACCAATTTGCCCAATTCCAAATGGTATTTTAGCCCGCATTGTTCTTTGAACATTTAAAAAATTAACAAATTCTCCTTGGGCTGTTTCGGGACGCAAATAAACTAAATTTGTCGCATCTTTAACAACACCACGATTAGTTTCAAACATCAAATTAAATTCACGTATATCAGTATAATCTACTTTACCACATTTAGGGCAAGGTATTTTATGCTTGTTAATATACTCTAGCATTTCAGAATCAGTTAAAGTATCAGGATTTATTTCGTCAGTAAATCCTTCAATCAACTTATCAGCTCGATGTCTTGTCTTACAATTTTTGCAATCTAAAAGTGGGTCAGTAAAACTACCAACATGGCCACTTGCTTCCCAGACGCGCGAATTCATTAAAATAGCTGCATCAATTCCAAAGCTATTTTTATTTTCTTGAACAAAGCGTTTCCACCAACATTTTTTGATATTGTTTTTTAGTTCTACACCTAATGGTCCATAATCCCAAGTATTTGCTAAACCATCATAAATTTCACTACCTTGAAATACAAATCCATATTGTTTACATACATTAGCCAATTTTTCCATTGTTAACTTTTCCATTATTTTTTCCTCCTTAAATTTAAAAAAACTCCTAGAAAAACATAAGGACTCAAGATATGAGCGGTTCCACCTTATTTATTCTAGAAGAATCAACTTTAAAATATATTGCTCCGAGTTTCCAACCTCATCATCACATTTCAATAAAAACATTCTAAATAAAGTATACCATATTTTTTTTAATAGTCAATCAATTATTAAATATAAAAACAAAACGGTCTCTTAACTGTAAATCTTTTTCAATTGTTACTTTGCCATTTGGAAAATACTTTAAAGCAATATTTTTAATCTGTTCGCCTTGACTCTCCCCAATTTCAAAGGCAATTAAATTTTTTTCATTTAAATAATTAATAGCTTTTTTTAATATTTCCTCATAAAAGTATAGTCCATTTTTTTTAGCATATAAGGCATTATTTGGTTCGTTATTTTTAACAATATCCATTATTTCCTCATCATAAGCTATATATGGAGGATTGCTTATTAAGCAATCATACTTATCATTAATATTGTCAAATATATCACTTTGAATGAAATTTACTTCTAAGTTGTTTTTTTGGGCGTTTTCTTTGGCTACCTCTAAAGCTTTAATAGATATATCTGAGGCATCCACAATACAATTTTTTAACTTTTTCTTTAAAGTTAAAGCAATGCACCCACTACCAGTCCCCATATCCAAGATTTTAATAGAAGATGAAAAATATTTATTAATATAATCAAGTGTTTTTTCAACTAATTCTTCAGTTTCAAAACGTGGTATTAAAACATTTTTATTAACATTCAAATTCAAGTCAAAAAAATCAACATTGCCAATAATATATTGAACCGGTTCGCCATTTTTTAATCTTTCTAAACCCACTTCTAATTTACTAGGTTCCAAATATTTTTCTAAATATTCACGAGTTTTCATATTATTAAATATCGCCTTTTAATTTACGAATCTGATCCTCATGGATTAAGGCTTCAATAATTTCTCCTAAATCACCATCCATAACTCTATCTAGTTGTTTTAAGGTAAAACCAATGCGGTGATCTGTAACACGATTTTGGGGATAATTATAAGTACGAATTTTTTCACTACGATCTCCAGTTCCAATTTTACTTCTTCGCTCAACTCCAAGCTCTTGCTCTCTTTCTTGATTTTTTAGATCATAGAGTCTTGTTTGTAAAATTTTGATAGCTTTTTCTTTATTTTTTATTTGTGATCGCTCAGTTTGTGAATATACAACAAGGCCAGTTGGAATATGGGTTAATCTAACTGCTGAATCTGTTGTATTAACACCCTGACCACCACAGCCACTACTTCTTGTAATATCGATGCGTACCTCATTCATATCAAGCGTAAAATCGACTTCTTCTGCTTCTGGCATAACCAAAACAGTAGCAGTTGAAGTATGAACCCTACCTTGTGTTTCTGTTGATGGTACTCTTTGTACTCGATGTGCACCACTTTCATATTTAAGTTTTGAATAAACGCTTTCTCCTTTTACCATAAAACTAATTAGCGCATAACCACCAGCCTCAGAGTGCTCTTCTTCAATAATATCAATCTTCCAGTTTTCATTTTCAGCATATTTTTTATACATTTCGAATAAGTCGCCAGCAAAGATATTGCCTTCATCACCACCAGCAGCCCCCCTAATTTCAACAATAACATTTTTTAAATCGTTAGGATCTTTTGGCAATAATAAAATTTCAAAATTGCTTTCTAAGTTTTGTTTTTTAGTCTCCAAATTAGTTAATTCTTCTTTGGCAAATTCGCTCATTTCTTCATCTTTTAGCATTTCTTTAGCTGCATCAATATCCTCTAATATTTTTTTATATTCTTGATAAGTTTCATAGGCTTCTTTAATTGAAGCTTGTTCTTTACTAAGTTCTGTCATTTTTTTTATATCAGTGATATTAGTTGGGTCTAGAAGTTCTGTAGATATTTGATTATATCGTTGTTCAATGGAATCTAGTCTTTCAATCATAAATAAGTTCCTTTCTAGTAAAGATTTGACCTTTCTATTATACTATAAAAATTTAATTTAGGCAAACTGTCAACACATATAATCGATTAATTAGTCTATACTAATAATAGGTGAATTATATGAATTTAAAAAAATTAAAAATAATTAGTGTATTTGGTTGCTTTTTGCTAGCCTTTTTAACACATTTTTTATACGATTGGTTCCCAAATATTATGTTTTCAATTTTTTTCCCAGTTAATGAAAGTATTTGGGAACATATGAAGATGTTATATTCTACTATATTATTATATGAATTTATTGAATATATTATTTTAAAAGTTAAAAATATTAAAATAAATAATTTTTTGCTCGCTAGTTTTACATCAGCAATTTTGAGTATTCCTATATATTTAATTATGTTTTTACCTATTTTTTACAAAATTGGAGAAAATATGATTATAACACTGACTATTATGCTTATTACCATTATTATTGTCCAAATTATTAATTATAAGCTTATAAATTATAAAGAGTTGCACTTAAATATATTAACTATTATTTGTATAATTATTACTTATATAGGTATAGGAGTTTTAACTTATTATCCACCAGAGACTGATTTATTTTTTGATTCTAAAAATGAAAAATATGGTGTTAATAAATATGTAATTTAAAAATGTATATAACTTATATACATTTATGATACTTTTTTTGATATATATTGTTTGAATTTATTTTGTTTACTAATCGTTTTAGTTCATTAGTTGGAAGTTGGCAAGAACTATTTATTGCATTAAAAATATCAAAATAATATTCATTTAGTTCCAATTCAAAGTCTTTTATTACTTCATTTTTTTCCTCTAAATTTCTAAATTTCATACATAGTAACTCATAAATATAACAAATAGTATCAAAAATCTTATATTTAAATAAATTTGATATATTTTTTTCAGAAAGAAGCGCTATCAAACTGTTTAAATTTTTAACAACACATTCAACTTCATATATATTATTAGTCACTGTTGCAACACTATATATTGCACTAACAAAACGATAATATATATATTTATTACTTAATAAAATTAAATTATCCAAATTACTTGATATTGGAGTTAACGTTTTTTTTAATTTACTGAGTCTATCATTTATTAATACTTTATTTAATCCATTTACAACTTCATCATTTAAATTATTATCTTTATTTATTTTATCATATATTGTTAATATATCACTAGGCATAATTTTTTCATTCATAAGTTTTTCTATCGTAGATTGTTGGAAATCCATAAAATTTATTACCCTTTCTTTCAAAGCCGCTTTTTCATGATATCATTCTAAAATCAAAAAGTCAACTATTTTTTTTATAAAATTTAAATAAAAAATTCGACAAAATAACACATAAAAGAACCAGTTAATAGTTGGTTCTTAATCTATATAAAACGCTAAAAGCATTAGCGTACTAATTAACAAGTATAGATTATCTAAAATTAATTTTATACTATCATCTATACTTGTCGTAAAATGATTAATACTATATTTATATAATTTTTTAATAACTTAATAGTGAAGACAACACAATAGAAGAATATTTTAAAATAAGCACATTTAATAATATGTTGGTAATAATATTTATAGAACTATAATGTCCTATTTTTAATATATCCAATTTTGGTAAATTATTCATCTTTATAACATATTCTTTACTCTCAATCTCAATATCCTCCATAATAATATATTCTAATTATTTAATTTGGTGAATAAAATTAAACCAATTTGTATTCTCCAGCAATAATTCCATCATCAAAATAGAATTCTATTACATATTTATTATATTTCTTACAAATAATTATCACTATAGTCTTATTTTGAATAATTTTCTTAAGATTTTTATAAACATAATTCATATAAACTTGTATTGCCCAATATATTTTTTCTTAAGTTGCCTATTTGATAATTTTTTTGCTATAACCTTTACCAAATTCTATAATTAATCTTTTGAAATATTCTTTAATTATGCCTTCACCATAATATTTACTAGCTTCACTTGACATTTTTCTAACATTATAATAAGTATTTAAATCATTTTTATTTATTGAATAATTCTTAACCTTCCTATTTATTTCATTATTTTACGGTTCACTCCTTATCCATTATGATAATTCATCTATACGCCTTTTTATGATGGACAAGTTTCTATTTCTAATTTATTACCTTTAATTTTAAACCTAACACTCCCATCTGTATCTGTTCTATATATTTTAGACATTTCTAAATTTTCTAATATGTCATTATTAGGATGACCATACCTATTATTCTTTCCCACTGATATTATTGAATATTTCGGATTGATATAATCAATAAAATGTTTTCCACTACTTGTTTTACTACCATGATGACCTACCTTTAATATATCTATTTTTGGTAAATTATATTTCGATAAAATATATTTCTCACTATCTATTCCGACATCACTCATAAATAATATATTATGATTGTTGATTTTTACTAAAATAATTAAACTATCTTCATTTTCAGAATTTAAGTCACTATCATTTAAGAAATAAAACTTATAATTGGAAATAGAAAGCATATTTTGACTAAAGTGTTTTATATTAATGTTGTACTTTTTAGCAACTAAAAGAATCTCTTGCTCTAATGAGTTATCATTTCCGCTATTTAAAATAAGGTTGGAAACATAATAATTACTAATTAACTTCTGTGCTTCGCCAGCATGATCATAATCACCATGGCTCAAAATCAAATAATCTAGTTTTTTAATTCCTAATGATTTTAAATAAGGTATTGTTTTATTTAATGCAATCGAATATTCACTTATTTCTAGTAATCCCTTTTTATTATAATTAACTACTCCCCCTGTATCTATTAAAATATTTCCTTTATTATGCGGTAAACTAATTAAAATGCTATCTCCTTGTCCAACATCAAGCATTGTAATAATAGGATATTTATTAAATATTAAAATATTATTATGAATGAACAAAACGGGAACTAAGATTAAAATACTTTGATATTTTCCTTTCTTAAATAAACATAATATTACTGTTATTAAAATATAATAACCAATAATAAGGTATATATTTAACTTACATAAAGTAATATTCAAAAAATCTATTTTTGAACAAAATAATGACATATTTTCTAAAATATTAAGAAAAAATATTAAGATATGATTAAATAATGGAAAAATAAAAGTTATTAATGTTAATGGAAACACAAGATAAGACACAAGTGGAACAAAGACTAAATTAAAAATAATGGAAAGCAAATTAATACTAAAAAAATTATTAATGACAATTGGTAGGCTTGCTAGAAATGATATAATAGAAGTTACCAATAATTTAACATAATAATTTCTATGATTATTTATCAATTCGCTAAAAATAATTAAATAAAAAGTAATTATGAAACTGAAGACAAATCCTATACTATAAATATAAAAAGGATTATAGAAAAGTAAACAAATACATGTTAAAATTAATAAATTAATTGTTTTAATTTTAAAATTAAATATCTCGTTTATAGATACTAAAATAAAAAATAAAACAGTTCGCATTATAGATGGCGTAAAATTAGCCATAAAAGCATAAATTAAAAGGAATAAAGTAAGAAGTATTTTATTTAATATATCATTTTTAGATATTTTTTTTAAAAAATATAAAATTAGAGTTGAAAATAAAGTAACATGCATACCAGAAATAGCGAACAAATGACTAACACCATTAATTTGATAACTATTCTTGATATTATTATCTATTAAACTAGTATCTCCTAATATAAATGCATTTAAATAATTAGAACTAGATAGTTTATTAATTCTAGAGATAATCATGTTTTTTATTCGATAATGAAAAGAAATATTATTATTTATTTTTGTTATCGAGGTAGCATTATAAAGACGATATATCTTCTTACTTTTTAAATAATTACGATAATTAAATAAATTAAAAACCGTATTTTTATTTGGAATTATAAAAGTTCCATTAACAACCAATTTATCACCAAGTTGATATCTAGCTTTAATATCCACTAACTCTTTATCATCTTTTACATAATAAGTAACAATAATTTTTTCTTGTGCAATCAATTCTAATTTAAGTTTATTTCCATCAATCTTAATTGAATTTATAATACCGATTATTGTTTGTTCAGAGCCATTATATTTAAAAGGTGGATTGATATTTTTATAGATTACATAAATAAGTGTAAATAAAATTAAGATAAAATATAAATGTCTAGATTGTAATATTGTCTTTAATTTGCTCAAATACTTTTTCACCAATACCTGTTACATTCATAATATCCTCTATTTTAGTAAAATTTCCATATTCCTCTCGATATTTAATAATAGCCTTGGCTTTGGACTCACCAATACCTGATAATGTTTGTAACTGATCTATAGTAGCTGTATTTAATGATATTTTTTGATTAATACTAAAATTACCATTACTTACATTATTATTACTTTCATTATCCTTTACTAAGCATGCATCATTTTCTAGTTTTGGACAATTGCATTCATGCTCGACATATTGAACTAATACATTATTTCCTTTCATAGCTTGAACCTCATCATATGTATAAATAATAATAACCATTTCATCAAAAAGGCTTTTGCTTAAATTTATAACTGATGTATCAGCTGTTTCTAATAATCCTCCGCTTTTTTCGATTGCATCGATAACCCTTTCACCATTTTCAAAACTATAAACACCTGGATTCACAACTGCTCCTTTAATATTAACCTTGGTATTGTTAGAAGAAATTTGTAAGTTATCATTGCTATTAATTAATAATTCATCAAGTGTATCAATAGTTGGCGCTTTATTTTTAATACCAATCAAGTAGATAATTACTATTAGTATAATTAAAGGTCCTATAATTAAAATGGCCTTTCGATAATATTTTTTTATGTATATCATTTTATCACCCAATTATAAATATATACATAAATTATTAAAAACCCTTTTTTCACAAAAAAAAATCTATTTTCTAGATTTTTTTACTTTGATATTTTTTTTACTAAATTCGGTCCAAGCATTAAAAATGTCCTCAAGACACTCATTCTCCATTTCTAAATATGTATTAAAATCTCTAATGTCTATTGGTTCTAGAAACAATAGTTTATTTTGACTAATTGTAAATAATACATCGTCTTCTCTTAAATGATTAGACATAATAGTCGAACTAGTACAATAGTCATTATTTTTAATTAAGTGGACAATTGGAATTATTTTGCCAGTTTTAATTTCCTTAACATAATTATCATTAACTACAGTTACTAAAATGCTACCCATAAGATTAAAAACATCTTCATATTTATTGTCTTCTACATAATATGGCTGCTTTTCATCTTTAAAGCTATATAAAAGTATTTTATACATATCTGAATGTAAAATATTATTAATATTGCTAATATGATTATGACCTATAAGATATCTACATTGTGTTCGAATAGGATTTTTTCCGTTAACTATATCTATTACTTCTTGATTAGGTTTGCTGATATATTTTTTATTATTATCCATTATATCCCCCTTTGCATTGCATATACTATCACTATTAATATATAAAGTCAAGAAAAAAATCAAATAGATATTTGATTTAGAAAAACTTATCTATATCTTTTGGAACCTTATCATTAACAACAGCTTCAATTATTTTATTTTCTTTTTCTTTTGGAACTTCTTTTCCAGTTAGCGCTCCAAGTTCTTGAATAACCTCTCTTAGAGTAGCCTCATTCTTTAAATCATTTTGTTGAAGTTTTTTAGCCAGTTCTAGGATAGTATCCTTTCCAACATTAGTCTTCTTTTCAATTTTATTGAAAAATTTATCAGAAAAATTAAACATATACTTTCCTCCTAATGTAGTATATGTTTTTATCTTTTTTTGGTTAATACTATAGTTCCTGTTCACCTTTATTCTTAAAATTAATAACTATTGGCGTTCCTTCAAAATCAAATGATTCGCGGATTTTATTTTCTAAATAACGCTTATATGAGAAATGAACTAATCCTTTACTATTAACTTGAATATTAAAGGTTGGTGGACATGTATCTGCTTGATTAGAAAAATAAATTTTTAAACGTTTACCTTTATAGGAAGGTGGCAGATTTAGAGCATAAGCTTCATTAATAACATCATTTAAGACACTTGTCTTAATTTCTTTTTTACTATTGTTATATACTTTGATTACTTCAGGCATTAAAGTATGAATTCGTCTTTTAGTTAAAGCTGATAAAAAGACAATTGGTGCATATGGCATAAATTGAAAATTAGCTCTTATATCTTTAATAAATTTTTTCATATTTTCATCTTTTTCATCAATTAAATCCCATTTATTAACCGCTATAATAATAGCCTTTCCTGCCTCTAAAGCATAACTCGCGATATGTTTATCATGTTCAATAATGCCTTCTTCGGCATTAATAACTAGAATACATACATCTGATCTATCAATAGCTCTTAGACTTCTAAGTAAACTATATTTTTCTATTTTTTCATAAACTTTACCTTTTTTGCGCATTCCAGCCGTATCAATAACAACAAATTCTTCACCATGATAAGAAAAAACGGTATCAATCGCATCCCTTGTCGTTCCCGCCTCACTACTAACAATTACCCTATCTTCATTTAAAATTGCATTAACAAGACTGCTTTTACCAACATTAGGACGTCCAATAATCGAAAATTTAATCATAGCCGAATTATATTCGTCATTAATAATTTCTTTAAAATTTTCCGTAATTTTATCTAGTAATTCAAATATGCCATTATTTTGTTCACCACTTATATTAATATAAGTATCAAAGCCTAATTCGTAAAAATCATATTGATGTTCTAAAAATAATTTGCTATCAGTTTTATTTATAGCAACAATAACACGTTTTTGAGACTTTAGTAACATATCTCTAACAATTAAATCATTAGAGGTAAGGCCCTGTTTTCCATCAACAACGAAAACAATCGTATCTGCTTCATCAATAGCTAATTCAACTTGAACTTTTATTTCATCATTGAAAATTTCTTTACTAATATCAATTCCACCTGTATCAATTAAATGGAATTTATAATTTTCAAATTCGACCATTCCATACACACGATCTCTTGTAACACCCGGTGTATCTTCTATTATGGCGATTCTTTTACCAACTAAACAGTTAAAAAGAGTGGATTTACCGACATTTGGTCTTCCTACTAATGCAACAACTGGCTTTTTCATCTTATCACCTCTAATATTAAAAAAACTTATCTAAGTAAGTTATTTATTATAAAACAATAAATTGTTTTTTTTCATAATTCCTTCTATATCATAACATATTTCTTTGCAATATTCTAGTAAATTACCAAAATTTATATTATCAATTTGATCATTTAATTTAATATATAATTCATTATTGTATTTATATAGAGAATAATTAATATTATTTAAATAATTTTTAGCTCCAAAGAAATCTGCTATTTTATATAAAAAATTGGCGTTATTATGAATAGTTACTTGCGTATCGATTTGGTCAATTAAATAATCATAATATTCAATATCTTCATGTCTCATTGTAATGATAACGCCATAGTTATTATCTATATATGCATCAATGTTATAATAACCGCTTATTTTAAGATTGTAAGAATTTTTTAAATTAAAAAATAAATCGTTCATATACTCTTCTAAAGCATTTAAATCTAAAAAATCAGTTTGTTTTGTATAATACCTATTTAAATAAATAGTAATATCTTCATCACTCACATTAACTTTCATCTTATCACCTAAATTATTGTATGAATAAGATTAAAATTTGCGCTTACATTGTTCGTTCAATTTTTTCTAGTGTTTCATCACGACCTAATTTAGTAACATTTGAAAACATAACAAAATCGTCTCCTACAACTAATTCTAAATCTTCTAGCAATTGCGCTCTTTGCTTTTGTTGTAAGGTAATTCCAACTTTATCAGTTTTGGTAGCGACAATCGTAACTGGTATCTTATAATGTTTTAAAAAATTATACATCATTGTATCATCACTACTTAACTTATTACGAAAATCAATTAACATAAAAACTTGTTTTAAATTAGGACGATTAACTAAATAGTCCTCCATCATTAAACCAAATTTTTTTTGTTTTTGCTTACTTAAATTAGCGTATCCATAACCAGGTGCATCAACTAAATAAAAACTATTATTAACTAAATAAAAATTAATTGTTTGTGTTTTACCTGGATTTGAAGATGTTCTAGCATAATTTTTACGACTTATAATCGTATTAATAAAACTACTTTTTCCAACATTAGAACGTCCTACTAATAAATATTCAGGTAATTCGTCAGTCGGATATTGACTACGTCTTACAGCACTAATAACTAAATCAACACTAGTGATTTTCATTTTTTCACCTTTTTTCTACTAAATACTATTTTAATTATACTCTAACGTTTATTTTTAGTCAACTTATGATTTTTATTGACATTATAATTATTAATGTTATAATACTTGAAAAAAAAGGTGGGGGGGGAAGTTATGAGCAATCGGATTATAAAAGGTATAAATATTTTGTCAAATCAAATGATAAATTTGCACATCGATAAAGAACCTATAATCATTGATGAAATGCAACTAACATATGAAAATGATAGCCAAAAAGCTGAAGTAATTTCTACGGAAACAGGCATACCAGTTAAATATATATATGACTATTCAAAAAATTATACTAAAAATTGGATTAAAATTGATGGTAAATGGTTTTTCGTAAAGAAAACATATGATAATTTAAAATTTTTTAATGAATTACTCGGTCAAGAAATATCTAGTTATTTTCAACTAGAAACAGTTAATTATAAAATTGCTAAAAAATTTGAAGACTGTTATTTTGACAATTGTTTATTATCAGAAAACTTTTTTGATAATAATTATGATTATCTTACTTTTGAAGATTTACAAATAGATACTATAGATAAAAAATTAGCCGAAAGATTAAATTTAATCAAACAAGTATGTAAAAAATATAAAGATGAAAATTATTTATTATTAGAAGATATTATAAAAATGAGCATTCGCGATTTATATTCTAATATGCATGACCGTCATAATCGAAACTTCTTCTTTAAAAAAAATGATAATGGCATTAGACTGGCACCACTATTTGATTATGAACATTCTTTTATAACACCACCTTCTTTATATCAGAATCCACTATTAAGATTAGACATTTACGATAAAGAAACTGGAGAATTAATAAAAAATGATGATAATTTTCAAGAATCAATTAATAGATTAATGGATATAAACATTGAAAAATTATTAGAAATTACCCAAGAAAAAAATGGTATAAGTATTTCAGACGGACTTAAAAATATATTTATTAATCATGATAGAAATGCTAAAAACATCGTTAAAAGTTTTTACTTAAGAAAATAGAGACAATTTTTTGTCTCTATTTTATAATACTAACGAATATATTTTTTCTTTGGCGCTAATTTTGATAATAGAGCAATTATTCCAACTAAAGAAATTATTACTACTATAATAAATCCATTATTGCTTAAATCTAAAGTTTTTGGATTTGTTGCATTAGTTTCAACTAAAACATAAGTGCTAAAATGGTCTGTTTCAAATTCAGCATAATTATCTTTAACAGATACATTAAATTTAGTTAAATCTCCATTATCTTCATTTGCTCTTGTATCATTAAATTTTATATTATTATTTATTAAATAAGAACGTTTATATATTTTACCATGCATATAAACAAAATTAGCTTCATACATTTCTCGCTTATTATCATGTTCATATAAAATATTACTAATAACTAAATCCGTTTTTGTTTCTTTAATTTTTTTATATAGTAATTCTACGGAATAACAATTATAAAAAGTATCATCAGCATCAATAAACATAATATATTCGGAATTACTATTATCTATACCATACTGTCTAGCAATACCTGGTCCACTATTTTTTTAAAGTGTTAATTCCACTATATTAATCCAATTTTTTAAAAAAGAAATTTCTTCTTGATAATTATAATCAGATGCATCATTTACTATATAAACATTTAAACAGTTCTTTATTGTTTGTAAAGAAATACTTGCTAATGTTTTAAAAATTGTTTCTTTGGCATTATAGGCTGGTATTATTATATCAATCATTTCAATCACCACATTTTATTATTTTTTATAAATTATTTAAGAATTCTAATAAATTTTTAGCTACTTTTTCAGGAAGTATTTCTGATAATTCCTGTGTGCTAGCTTCTTTCATTTTAGTTAAATTATGATATTTTTTAAGCAATTCTTTCTTTCTTTTTTCGCCAATACCTTCAATATTATCAAGTGTACTAGATAGACTCCCTTTGCTCCTTATCTGTTTATGATAATTAATCGTAAATTTATGAACTTCATCCTGCATTCGCTCTAAATAATAAAATAAATTACTTTTCCTATCAATTGGTATTTCAACAATTGGATTATGTGCTAGTAGCGCATTAGTAGCATGATGATCATCCTTTTTTAATCCGACAATAGGAATATTTAAACCAAGGGAAGTAATAACTTCTCTAGCAACATTAATTTGTCCTAGCCCACCATCGACAATAATTAAATCAGGTTTAGTTAGGTCATCTTTTAAAACACGGAAATATCTCCGATATATAGCTTCATGCATTGTCCCATAATCATCATTTTTATCTAAGGTTATTTTAAATTTTCGATAATCATTTTTACTAGGTTTACCATCAATGAAAACAACCATACCTGATACATTAAATGTTCCAAAAAGATGAGCATTATCAAAAAGTTCAATACGATCTAATTTACTTAAATTTAAAATATTTTTAAGTTCTTCATTCGCACCAATTGTTTTTTCTTCATCTCTTTTAATAAGTTCGAATTTTTCTTCTAATAAAATTTTCGCATTATTATTAGCCATTTCAACTAATTTATTTTTAACACCTTTTTGCGGTTTAATAATTTTTACATTTAAATATTCAAATAAAAGTTGTTCATCAACAACACTTGGTACAATAATTTCTTTTGGCAGTATTATACCTTTATCATAAAATGTTGCTATATATCTATTTACTTCCGCTTCTAATTCATCAATTAAAGGCATAATTTTTGAGTGCTTTTCAACTATTTTCCCACCACGAATAAAAAATACTTGCATTGATAAATAGCCTTTATCGGTATAAAAGCCAAATATATCCGTATTAATATTGTCTTTTATTTCAACTTTTTGTTTTGTTAAAACTAGTTTTATATAATCAAGCATCTCTTTTAACTCTTTTGCTTTTTCATAATTCATATTTTCACTTTGAAGATACATCTCATCCTCAATTTTCTTAGTTATAAAACTATGATCCCCATTTAAAAAATGGATTATTTCATTTTTTATTTGGTCAATTATTACTTTATCAATTTTATATTGACAATACCCTAAACATTCATGAATATGGTAATATAAACATGGTTTTTTATCAAATGTTTTACATTTACGTAAAGGATACAACCTATTTAATAAGTTAACCGTATTTCTAGCGGCCGTAACATTAGGATATGGTCCATATAAATTGGTATTCTTTTTACGTTTGCGATTAATATTTCGAACAATTGATAACTTCGGTATATCTTCATTTATAAATTCAATATATGGATAACTTTTATCATCACGTAACAAAATATTATATTTTGGATCATATTTTTTAATTAAATTATTTTCTAAAATTAAAGACTCAATTTCTGATTCAACAACAATATATTCAAAATCGACAATCTCACTAACTAATTTAGCTGTTTTACCAGTATGAGTTCCTCTAAAATAAGAGCTTAGACGCCTTTTTAATCTTTTGGCCTTGCCAACATAAATAATCACCCCATCGCAATTTTTCATTTGGTAACAGCCAGGTTTCTCTGGCACTAAACTCAATTTTTGTTTTATTTTTTGATTTACATTATCCATTTAAATCACCAACTATTTTTATTATAACAAAAAGAAGGCTAATTTAAGCCCCTTTTATGACAATTTTTTTAACTTTTACTTTTTTAGGTTGGCGTTTTTGATGCTTAATACAATAGTTATTTAAAATGGCCAGTGCTTGATTACGAGAAATAAATTCTTTATCTATATTAACAAGTTTTATAATCATAACACGTGTTTCTCCATTTTGATATTTTCCTAAATTATCTTGATTAAAATAATTATATTTACCATCATTTAAAACATCAACAAAATCATATTTATCATTGTTTATTCTTCCTAGAATATAACTTTCTACCATAAAGAATTGCCCAATAGAATTATTAAAAATTTTGATTGCAAGAGCAATACACAGTCCATTTGTTCCAATACTTTCTATATTTTCTATATTCATTATATTATTCCCCCATTTAAAATTGACGATATTATAACACCTAATTTAAATTATGTAAATAATTTTTATCAGCAAACAGTTAAAAATTTTCGACAAAATATGATAAATAATTATTAGATGAAGTTTGAAAAAACATACTAAATCATATATAATTATAACGGTGATTAAATGAAAACGATTAAAAAAAATGTAACTAATGAAATTATCATAAATAAATCAAGATTTATTACTAAATTAATAAAGATTAATAATGAAGAAGAAGTAAGAGAAAAATTAGCTCTTTTAAAAAGAGAATACAAAGACGCTACTCATTATTGTTATGCCTATATTACTGGTAATATTAAAAGATTTAACGATGATGGAGAACCTAGTGGAACAGCTGGTATGCCGATTTTAAATGTTTTAGAAAATAATAATTTAACGAATATTTTGGGGGTTGTCATTAGATATTTTGGTGGTATTAAACTAGGTGCTGGTGGTTTAGTTAGAGCTTATACGAAAGCTATAACAGAATGTTTAAATCATATTGAAATAGTTAATTTAACTAGTGGCATAAATTTTAAAATTGAATTTACTTATGATTTTGTCAAAAAAATTGATAACATTTTAAAAAACCAAAAAATTACTTATAAAGAATATGATAACAATATTATTTATGAATGTAGTTTAACAAAAGATAATTTTCAAAAATTAAAAAAAGAATTAGAAACTAACTCTTTAACTTTAGAAATAATAGATGAAACATTAGTCGAGATTGATTAATGTTTTTTGATTTATAATATACATTACTTAAATAATTCACTGTGGCTTCCAGTTGCAAAAAGTAATAAAATTAACTTTTCATCTTCCATTTGATAAACCAAAAGCCAATCAGGTTCAATATGACATTCATAACAATCTTTATAAATCTTATTATTTATAAGATTATGATTTTTATATTTAGAGTCTAATGCTTGACCATTCGCTAATACTTTAAGAACATCTAAAAATTTATTTTCATCTTTGCCCTGTTTCAAGATTCTCTTGAAATCTTTTTTAAATTGGCTAGTAAATTTTACTTCATATTTGGTATTTTGCAAATCAAGCATTTACTTTTTTAAATCCTCAAGCATTTCATACATATTGTGGTAGCCTTTTGTTTTCATCTTTCCATTTAATATATTTTCACCATCCTGTAGTGCTTCCAATAAATTTTCACTGGGTTTCGGATTTTTAACTTCAAATGGCAAACCGTCTTTATATATCAATTGTTTAATAGCCATATTTACAAATGTACTCATATTAAGCCCTAGACTTTTCAAAATTCCATTGGCAACTTCTTTGTCATGATTATCTACTTGTACACTAATTGCACTTGTAAGTGTTTCCATATTATACACCTCTTTTTCAATTTTATGTTATCATATAATATTGTATATTGTCAATATAATATTTTAATTATATTCAATAATATTATATGCAGATCAAAAAAATATATTAGCGAAATTATTTATAAATATAGTTTAACAAAAGATAATTTTAAAAAATTAAAAAAAGAATTAGAAACTAACTCTTTAACTTTAGAAATAATAGATGAAATATTAATCGAAAGTGATTAATGTTTTTTACAATTTTGTAAAGATTTATTAGACTTTTTACTATCTTTCAAAAGTTCATCTAAATTCACATTTAAATTCCTATACAACTTAATAGCTTCTTTATGCATAATATATGGTCGTGGTGGTGAAACAACTGGTCTTATCTGACAAGTACCAATATCTTCAACATTACAAACTGAACAATAATCATCATATAAAGTTTTTGCAAAAATATCTTGATAATATTTTTTATAATTTTTTTCTATAATTCGTGCCAAAGTAATAAGATGAGGCTCTCCAAATTTACTTACAGTTTCAATTACCCAAATACCATATCCACAATCAATATATCTACATCAACACATGGTCTTAAAGCAACAATATAAATATTTTAGTTGATATTTTCCTATTAAATAAATTTTCAAACATATTTATCACCTATAGTTGTTTACTATAAACTCTTTATTAAATCAATAATTTTAGGAACGAAGATAATAAGCCCAGAAATAGCAGCTGTAATAGCAAAAACAAAAACAGCGGCTGAAGCCGTATCTTTGGCGATTTTGGCTAAAGGATGAATTTTCGGACAAGTTAAATCAACAACTGCCTCTATGGCTGTATTAATTAGCTCAGTCGCAATAACTAGCCCACATAAAATAATACAAATAATCCATTCCATTAACGATATTCTTAAAATTAGACCAAAAATAATAACAAAGCATAACATCGTAAGATGAATAAACATACTTTGTTCATATTTATAAGCATATTTTAATCCTTCAATTGAATAACCGAAACTTTTAAAAAATCTTTTTAAGCCCCTTTTTTTTTGTTCATCGCGTGATGCCGAATCCATTTAATATCTCCTCCTGTTTTGCAAACATTACTTTTTCTTCTGCTTCTTCCATATGATCATAACCTAAAAGATGTAAAAAACCATGTATCATTAAAAAACAAATTTCACGTAAATTACTATGACCATATTCTTTAGCTTGTTCATAAACTTTATCAATAGAAATATAAATATCACCCAAGACACGTAAATTACTTTGGATTAAATCTGCATTATCTTCTAACGCAAAACTAATAACATCAGTTGGTCGATCAATACCACGATATTCCTTATTTAACTTATGAATATAATTATTATCAACAATAATTATATTAAAAATAACATTTTTGATTTTTTCATATTCTATTGCATAATTAATTAAATTTCGCATTGTTTCAATATAATCTAAATCAATCTCTGTTTCATTTATTATTTCGACATTATTCATAAAATACCACCAATACTTATAAAGTTAAATAAATATAAAATTATCAAAATTATTATAACAATTACACAAAAATTTAAGAAAATTTGACTTTTAAAAAAATTAGGCAAATGATTTTTTATTTTATTCAAATAAATAAATATATAAAAACCTAGCATACCACCTAAAATATTAAGCATGATATCATCAATATCAAATACTCGTCCAATTAGCATTTGTGTTACTTCAATAGAAATTGATGTAATTAAACTTAATATTAGGCCAACATACCATTTTTCACTGCGAACATAATATCCAACAAAGAAGCCATATGGTAAAAACATTAGCATATTACCTAAAATATTTTTAATAAATAATTTACTACCAAATTCATAACGCATAATTTCTCTAAACGGTACAAAATTAGAAGTACTCCAATCAACATCTTGAAAAGTTACAACATAGAATAAAAACATAATATATAAAACAAAACCAAGTGTTAATAATTCTTTATATAAAATAAATTTTATCTTGTTATGAATTAAATAAGTGACTCTTAATGAAGAAACAATAATTGTGAATAAAAATAATGTTGGCCACACATTAGATAATAGTTCGATAATTGTCCTTTGTAACACAACATCACTCCTGTTCTTGTTCCTCCAAACTAATGTTATCTATAACTTGATAATCTGTTATATCTTCATAGACGGAAAAAAACATTTCTAATTCTATTTTACTCTCTTTTATATCAACTTTCAAATCTTTTGAAGAAATTATATATTCTTTGTCATTCAATTTACTTTCCATCGCTTTAATACTCTTTTCTCTAGCAATAGCGATGGCCTCATCAATCGTATATATTTTATCAATTTTTTCTACTTCTCGTTGGGTTTCATAAACAAAACCAATTGGTAAAAAGTTATGACTCAATAATTTTTTTTCTTCAATTTCTTTATCCTTAAATTTATGGAAATTAAATAATTCAAAGCGATGATTCAAAAACTTAAATGTTAATACTTTTTTAGTATTTGATGTATAATTTGTTTCATTATAAACAAATGGTACTTCAACAGTACTTTTATACCATACTTCACCATAAACAGTTCCTTTAGCGGATACAACGTTTTTCAATGTTTCATTTAAATAGACACTACCAGAGACAATAACATCTCCCGGTTTAACATAGTCATTAATATTTTTAACAACAACGCCATTTTCCGCTATAATTGTTTTTATTACAGCTGCTTTCTTGGCAACAATATTTCTATTTTCTTCTTTTTCATTAGTACCTGGTATCTTCCTTTCTTCTACTCTAACAATATATTTAGTTCCACTACGCTCAATCTCAATCCATTCTAATTTATCTTTATATTTATTTAAAATTTCCTCTTTTATTTTTTCTACGTCCTTAAAGCTTTTAATAAATCTCCTTTCAGTTATTCCGTACTTTTTTAATTCACTAATTAAAAGTTCTTGTATTTCTTTTTTATTATGAACAACTTCAACATCAAAAATAATATTTGTTAATAATAACAATAAAGCTATTCCTATAAACATAAAAATGAATAATATTTTATTTTTATTTAATATTTTTTTAATTTTAATAAAACCATAAATATTTACTTCTTGTAGTTCATATGTTGTCTTAATTTTCTCTACTTTTTCTAAATCGCTTTTATAAATTCTTATTTCGACTTCTTTATAATTAATATTTTTCAAATCAAGTATCTCTATATTTTGTTTAACTAAACGATTAATAAAACGATTAATATTTTTGCCTTTAATATTTAATTTAATAGAACTTTTGAAGCTAGATAAAAAAGAATTCTTCATATATTCACCTTAATTCTATTTTTTTTATTACTCCAGATATTAAAATTTCATCATTCAATAATTTTTTTAAAACTAATTTTTCACCAGTTATTAATATATTTTTATCATCACTATTTACAGATATTTTATTATCATCAATAGTTCCTAAACTTGTATAATTAATAATGTTAATTTTATCATTATAGATATTTATTACAAATTCATTGTTAACCATATATTCGCGAAAGTTATCAATTATTTTCATAATACCACCTATATAATTTTATTATAATTTAGGTTCATTATGATTTAATCATAAAAAAAATCAAACAAATTTATTCGTTTGACTTTCTTATTAAATAAAAAAGGAGAAAATTACCTATATCCATACTTCTTTAGTTCCAATTAAACTAGGTTTAGTACGCTACAGTCTATATCTAAATACATACTGGTAACACATATGTATCTAATATTATTATAATTAGTTAATTTGTATCTATACTACCACTTTTTAACATTTCATAGGAATTACTATTAATGGCAATACCTAAAACTAAAATATATGATAAAAAATAGATATACATCATTAAAATAATAATGTTTGATAAACTTCCATAAAAAATATCATATTTAGAAAAATGGGACACATAATAAGAATAAATAGCAGTTGTTAAAATCCATCCTAAAGTAGTAAAAATAGCGCCTTTATTTACATATTTACTAGGTACACTTTTATCTGGAGCGATGGTATATATAAGTTTAATACTAAAAAAGATAATGAAAAAAGCAATTGGCCATTTTAAATATACAAATAATGAATAAGCAAAATTAGAAACATTTTTTAAAACACCTATTTCAAAAATTGCTTTTAAAATAATATTCCCAAAAGCTAAAACAACAATGATAAATATAAATAGAGTTACTAATAATATGGTTAAAATTATAGCTTTTATACGACGATTTAAATAACTTCCTTGTTCAAAATTATAAAGTGTGTTAGAAGTAACAATAATTGAATGTGGACCGTTAGATGCTAAAATAAAGGCAGTGATTGTGAAAAATCCGACATTAAAATCAATTCCCTTTCCACTAATAAAAGTTGCTAAAAGCTCTGTTACCTGTGAAGGCAAATTTTCACCAATAAAATCCAGTACAACATCTAAAGAAAGCGAAAAAGTTGACGCTATTAAACCAATTAAAATGAAAATAGGAACTACAGATAACACAAGAAAAAAAGCTAAATTAGCGGGTAAAATAAGCATCTCTGGTTTACGAATTATACAGTACAACTTTTTTAAAATTGCTTTGATTCTTTTAGCCATTCTTTTTCTCCTTTTAAAAGAAGCAAATATTAATTATTCGCTTCCTCTTTATTGTTTCGCATTTCTAGTGTCGCTTCGTTAATCGCATCATCGATAGTTTTAATAGCATCATTAATCATACTATAACCTAAAGCTACACCAAAGCCATGAGCTAATTCTTTAAATTCTTTATTTAGTTTTCTTATATAAGAAATGATTTGCTTTTCTTCATAACCAACTAAATATATTAAGAATTCATTACCATTAGTTCTAATAATCTCAGAATTAGAGATTTGATTTTTAATCAAGATATTTGCTGCTTCTTTAATTAAATTGTCCCCCTCATTATGACCATAATTGTCATTGATGTAAGCAACATTATTTAAATCAGCTATAACAATAGTTTGTGGATATACTTCACTATTATCCCATTTTTCAATATTATCATTTAAATAATTTCTGTTTTTTAAAGATGTTAACATGTCTATATAACGCAATTTATCTTCTTTACTTAAATTATTAGAAGCTTTTTTATTTTTTGATAAATTTTTAATAAGAAGCAATGCTAAAACTAATAAGACAATAATTCCGCCAGTTGTTATTAATATGCGATAATTGAAATCACTTGTAACTTCTGTAGAAATAGAATTGTATTTACCATTAATTAGCTTTTTATCATTCATAAATGATAGATAATAATTAAGTAAATTATAAAATATTTCATTATCGGAAATATCCCTAATAATATAATTATAATCATCATTAAGATTAAATATATATTTTAAATCACTATCTAAAAAATAGGTATTAAAATAATATTTATATGTAAGATAGTCAACAATAATTAAATCTGAAGAATCGATATTATTCATAATTTGATCAATATTTTTATGACCATTAACATCAAACCCCTGACTATCTAAATAAGCAGCTATCTTAGTATCACTTATAACATTGATATCATGGTTTAATAAAGAATTAATTGAATTAATAACTAGGTCATTATCTTTATTTGATACAACAACAAATACTTCATCATAATTTGACGTTGTCGTAAATACATCCAATTCATAATCTTTATTAGCAACATTATTAAACATAAAGTCTATCTTGTTTTCATTAAATGCATTAATTAAATCGCTATATGAATTAAAACGCTCAAAAGAAACTTCTGTGTTTGAAAATTTCATAAAGTCATTTATTATCTGGGTATTTATCCCATTCTCATCCATATCAAATGGAGCATTATTTACATATCCATAAGTATAACGTTTACTACGAAATTGAACTTTTTGTTTTTCGTCTATATCATTAGCCGAAAAATATATATCAAGCAAATAATCATTAAAAGAATTATCAAAATTTTCTGTTGCCCATTTATTATAATATTTAATTAAAATATCATTTAATCGATCATTATCACCTAATTTTAATACAACTTTTTTTGAAAATTCGGTAATATTATAACTAATATTATAATCTTTATAAGTTAAAATTTTATCCAAATAAATAGTTTTAGGTAAAATAATGGCATCAACAAGAGGAACAATATTATTTTTAGGATCATTATTAATTGCCTCAAACAAACCATCAATATCTTCACTAGTCTTAAAAGTTGCATTAGCACCTTTTAAATAATAATCAATTTTTGAGACTTCCGAACTTAAAGTTCCAATAACCAAGTTATCAATATCTTTTAAATTTTCGTATCTAACATTTTTATTAGTAAGAATAACATAGTTATCCTCATAAATTAAAATTTCGTCCTCTTCAATAGAATCAACAATATCAAAGCCATAATCAGATGTTGAATCAGCATCTAATTTAGTTGATATACGATTAAATTTTAACCCAGTGACCTCTTCCATATTATCTAAAAAGTCCAAAAAGATTCCCTTTCCTTCATAACTAAACAATGGAACATCTGTAACAACTGAAAAATCAAAGCGCTGGTTTTTGTTACTCTCAATCCATTGTTTTTCAATGATATTTAAAGTTGTTGTTTGATCTTCTTTAGTTAAAAGGACATAAACTGATATTCCTGATATAATAACAACTATACTAGCAATAATGCCTATTAATAATTTATTTTTTTTCATTTCTTACACCTAACTTTTAAAACGTAAATCCTGTTTTTGTTTTATGCTTATAACCAATAACTGGATAATTTTGATTTTCTGAATCTTCATTAACTAGCATGACTTGAATATCATAAAAACTTTTAACATCATCTGGCAAAAATTCAAGAATCTTATCGGCAAATCCTTTAGAAGTAATGATATCAACATCAGACTTTACTTTAATTATAAAGTCAGCTCTTCTACCTACAATATTATTATCAACACTAATAATTTGCTCTAAATTTTCTAATTCACTTTCAATTTTATCTAAATGCTCGTTTGTCATCTTATGTTCTTCTATACCATCTAATCTATTACCAAAGATATCACCATGACTAGAGAAAAATAAATTTTTAGCAACAACAGCCCCTACAATTAAAACAATCAAAATAATTACTAAAGCAATAACTAAAAGGCAATGCTTTTTAACAAATTCTAAAAATTTCATATATTCACCTCAATAATAATAATTATACTATAAATAATTATATTTTTCAAATTTTTAATTTATTTACACGTTTAATTGTATATATATCGTAAACAAAAATGACAACCTCTTATCAAATCTAGAAGTTGTCGTTATTATTATTTTTCAATTCCTTCAAGTTTTTTTAAGACCTCGCGGGTTACAGCAATAGCTTTTTCTCTAACAGCTACAGCAGCATCCTCTAAAACTGGAGTACCCTTTTCAATCGCATAGCTAACCAATTCTTCAGCCATATTTTTTATATCATTAGCTTTTTTCTTAGCAATTTTTAAAACTTTCTCTTTATCTAAATCTTCTAATTCAGTTTTAATCTCAAAAATTTTAGCTTCAATATTTTCTTTTACTTCTTTAGCGTCTATATTTTTTACTTTTTCAATTAATTCATCAATTTTTTGTTTTAGTTCTTTTCTTGTTTCACTACCTTTTTTAGGAGCAAATAAAACGCCTAGAGTTGCTCCTACTCCTGCTCCTAATATAAATTTACCTAATCCTCTTTTTTTCTTTCCTTCTTTATTCTTCATTGTCCTCGTCTCCTTTTCTCTTTTTTCTCTTAAATAGTTTTCTAATACCATTAGCTATAAAACTTACAACTTTATCATTGATGCTTGACAAAGTATCGGTCAAACTATCAATTACATCAAAAGCACCATCTAATTTACTAACCTTAGTATTTACATTAGTGACAATTTCATCAACTTTCTTTAAAGTATTAATCATTCTAAACACTAAAATAATTAATACTACTAATAATATAATCGCTAATATAAATAATATGACAGGAAAAACATCATACATTAAATCCATTTTAATCGTCACCTTTCTCATACATTGAATCAATTAAATTAAATAAATCGCTTTGGGTTAAATCATCATCATCTTTAGTTTCTTCAATTCTTGTATTATTATTCATAATATAATCTTCAACTAAATGATCATCCTCATCATAAGAATTGATAATTAAATCATCTAAAGATGATGTATCCTCTTTTTCTTTTTCTCCGTCTATGTTATCTAAGGTACTATTAATAGATAATTCTAAATTATCTAAAGTATTATTTAAATCAAAATCATTATCAACTTCGTCATCTTGTTCATGCTTTGCTTTATATTCTTCAATTGGTGAATTTAAAAACTCATCAACACTACTATACTCATTGTCGTCAACCAAATCCGTTAAAAGATTGTTTTTACTCTCCTCTTTTTCTTCTTTAGCACTATCGGGTTCCATAAATATTGATGATTTTGTAAATAATGACGTTTCTAAATCATCTTCTAATGTACCGTAAGCTTTTTTTCTTACATCATCAATTGTTAATGGTTTTGATGGATCACGATATTCAGAATGAGTAACCTTTTTTGAGGAAATATCCTCTTTATGATAATTTTTATCAAGTACACCATAAATAGGTGAAATAATTGGCGTTGGCTTAAAGATCTTTGGTTCCTCTTTTTTTTCGATTTTAGCGCCATATATTTCTTTTTTTTCGGGCATTTTCTTTGTTTCAACTTTTTTGGTCTTCTCTTCTATTTTTTCAAAATCTTTATCATCAAAATAAACTGGAAAAACAAATTTCTCTTCTCTTTTTAAAATCTTTTTTTCTTCAACAGGTGCGATATTTTTTTCTTCATGTTGGAGAATTGGCTCGTCTAACGTATATTTTTTAATAATATCATTGTCTTCTAAAGATGTAGTAGTTCGTGATAAATTTATTCTTGTAGGTGTAACTTTAGGTTGATATTCACTACTTCTTTTTAGCGGTTCTTCCTTTTCAATGCGTTCACTTTTAATTGATTGTTTAGTTTCAACTACTTCTTCCTCAACCTCTTCTGTAAACATGTTTTTAAATTTATCTATTAATCCCATTTAAATCACCTTATTCTTTCATTTATTCATTAATATCGTATTTTAAATTGTCTGTATTTTCAACTCGTGATGTAAAAATATCATATTTTTCTTCTTTATTAACAAAATACTCATCGTTAAGCATTAATTTAATGACATTATTATTAAATTTAATTGTTGATAAAATATATGTTGAATTTAAAATAACATCATTTATATCATCTTCATATACCATGGCTTCTATTTTAGCATAATTATACATAAATTCAATTAAATAGCGATCATTTATCTTATTAATTTCTAAATATCCTTCTTGCCCATTAATATCAATATAGCGAGAATAATAAGCATCTTCATTTTCTTTATAGGTAAAAGCAATTTTATTATAATAACTAATTACATCAATATAAAGATAGTAATAATAGCCATTAGAGTACAATTTGTCATTCAACTCAGTTGTATCAATGTAGCTCATTCCACGAGGCACGTAATATTTATAGCCTTTTCCAACACGGTTATAAAGTTTATTATTTTTTGATAGTACTACATCAATAATATTATCAATACTATCAGTATCTATTCTAACAATTGTACAACCAGTAAATAAAATTAAACAAAGTACAATTAAAATTATCTTTTTCATATTTCACCACTCTTATATAAGTATAACAAAATTACAAAATTAAATAAAGTTTTTTGAGATGAAAATATTTATTTAGTTACCTCAATATAATAAATTCGCATTCCCTTAGAAACAAATTTTGTTTCATATTCAGTTGGAATATTTAAGCTTATATCATCAGCGTATAAATCTAGGCTAAGACTTTCTATCTTATAGCCATAATCAGTAAATGTTTTTATGGAGTATTCAAACAAATGGCGATTATCCGTTTTCATAATAATTTTTTTGCTATTTTCAAAAATAGAATCATACTTTTCTAAAAAAGGAAAACTAGTCAATCGACGATTAGTATGTCTCTTTTTTGGCCAAGGATCAGAAAAATTTAAATATAAACAAGCAATTTCTTTATGAAAAATATTCGCGATTTCTAACGCATCAATATTAATTAATTTTAAATTAGGTAAATCTGTATTTTCTAACTTTTCGACCGCCCTAACCATAACACTATCAAATTTCTCAATACCAATAAAATTAATATCAGGATACTCGCAAGCATTTTTAATAATAAAGTCTCCTTTACCCATTCCTATTTCAATATATATTGGATTGTCATTTTTAAAAATATTATTAAATCGGCCTTTATAAGTTGTGGGATTTTTTATTATATATTTTGATTTGTCTATTTTTATTTGAGCGTTTTTAACTTTTCTAAGTCGCATAAAATCACCATACTTTAATTAATTATATCACATATTTATGATAATAGCATATAATTAATTAGAATAATTAAAGGAGAGTGTAAAGTGAAAAAAGATAGAAATTGTGGAATGAATCCATACCCTGTTTATCAACCATACCAACAAGTAGGTCCTATGATGAATCCTGGTATGATGGCTCCTAGTATGATGCCACCTGTTATGGCACCAGGAAATATCCAAATGCCACCACAATATTCAATAAGCCAAGATAGTGTTAGTTCTAATACTATTGAACAGCAAATGGCTCAAATGCAACGACAAATCAATAATTTAGATGCCCGTGTTTCTAAATTAGAGAGTTCTATAAATACGATTGGTAATTCTTCATTTAATTCCAATCAATATTCAAGTGGCAACTACCACATTGTTTAAAAAACGTCTAAGACGTTTTTATTTTAATTATAGTGATATAAAATTTAGTACAAAAAAAACAACATAGTTGTTTTTTTACTTTATTATTTCATATTTAATTAGAATATATTTTTCTTCTTGTTTTTTAAAAGTATATTTATATTCAGTTAATTTTTCTTTTAGTTCGTTTTTATGTTCATTGTAATAAGCTTCTAACAATTTTTTATTTTCTTCTAAATTTTCAGTCAGCTCTATTGTAAAAAGAGCGTTATCTAAATTATAATCATTGTTTTTTGATAATAATGCATTTTCATAACTACCAAAAAAACCATTTTTTAAATTACCGTCTTGCATATTATAGAATATTTTCGTTATAGTTAATTCATAAGTATCATCATTATCTTTAAAATCAACAATATCAATATAGTCCGATACAACAAAATTTTTATTATTATATTCGCTATTTAAGTTAAATTTATGATCCTCATATTTATAGATAATAGTATCTCCATCAGTTATATCAGTAAATTCGATATCTATATCACTACCAAAAATATTTATTAAATAATTTTTTACATCTTCTTCAGTAGTTGATTCAATACTATTAAGAGCTAATTGTAATTTAAAATTGTTAGGTAATTCATTTATATTATCAATTGATGAATTATTTCTATCTATATATTCTAATTTATTCTCTTTAATAAGGTCTAAAAAATATTCCTCAGACATTTTTTCTTTTTTCGTTGAATTAGTAAATAGTTTAATTATATTAAAAATCAAAAAAGCGCTTAGTATAACTAATATAACAATTCTAAATATATCTATTTTATTTAAATTTAGTTTTTTCATAATCTCTCCTATTTTAATTATTACATATAAATTCTTTAGCTGTTTCTAAATCGCTAAAGTGAATTTTTTCATGATTTATAATTTGATAATCCTCATGACCTTTTCCTAAAATAAGTAAAATATCATTTTGGTTAAGCATTTTGATACCTTCTATAATAGCCTCTTTTCGATTATATTTAATTGTAAAATTATTTTTTATTAGTGGCTTAGTAATGTCATCCATGATAGCCTTTTCATCCTCTGTTCGTGGATTATCATTAGTAAATATAACAAAATCAGATTTTTCAGTAGCAATAGTTCCCATTATTGGGCGTTTCGTTTTATCACGATCACCACCACAACCAATAATGGTAATAATACGCCCTTTTTTATATTCAGTGACACTATTTATAATGTTTTCGACAGCATCTGGTGTATGTGCATAATCAATGACAATAACAGCTTCCTTATATCTTAGCGTTTCAAAGCGACCATTTGGGGCTGTTAAGTTCTGTGATAGTCCAATAATTTGTTCAATACTATAACCCATTTTGTGCAAAATAATAAGTAAATTCATATAGTTATAGACATTATACTTACCTGGTATATTTAATTTAACATCATATTCTTTTCTATCATAAATAAAAGTAAACTCACTTGAATCAATATTTAAATTATAAGACGTAATTCTATAATCAGAATTAATATTAGTACCATAAATAACATTATTATTTTGTTCTAGGCAAAAATCTTTATAATATGGATCATCGCCATTTATAACAGCAATTTTATCATTTCTTAAATTTTCAAATAATTTAATTTTGGCTTTTTCATAATTTTCTAAACTCTCATGAAAATCTAAATGGTCTTGAGTCAAATTAGTGAATGATGCATAATCGAATCCTAGTCCTAAAACACGGTCTAAAGCTAAAGCATGGCTACTTACTTCCATAGCTATTACTTCAACCTTATTTTGAATGCAATAGTCAAACATTTCATATAAATCAATTAAGTCAGGGGTTGTATTATCCAAATCTTTTACTTTTCCATCAACATAAAAACCAATTGTACCTATATAAGCTGTTTTAACACCTAATTTATTTAAAGCTTGATAAATAAGATAACAACTAGTTGTTTTACCATTAGTCCCTGTTATGCCGATAAATTTTATTTTCGATAAATCTTCTTTATATTTTTCTTTTAAGTAATTAGCTAGATAAACACGAGTATTTTCGACAATTTTAGTCTTAACACTATAGTCACCTTTTTCAGCAATTATTTCTGTAGCTCCATTTAAAATAGCTTTATCAATAAAATCGTGCCCATCAATATTTAAACCTTTAATAGCTACAAAAGTGTCACCACTTTTTACTTTACGTGAATCAACTTGAATACTCATATTATCCTCCCTCATTAAATAAATCTGGCAAGTCATTTTCTAATAAGACGAATGTCTCCTCACCTTTTAATTTCTCGATTAACACAAATGCTTCTTTAACATCATTTAATATATATATATGCTTTTTGTCATATTTTTTTAGTATTAATCCATCATAAATTGGTTTAGTTTGTTGTTCACCAACTAAAATTACATCATCACAAACATCGGCAATATATTCACCAAATTTATTATTTAACTCATACTGACTACTTCCAAGTTCAATCATTCCAGGCGTCACAATGATCTTTTTACCTGGCATTAAATTTAAAACTTCTAAAGCCATTTTTGAACCAGTTGGATTAGAATTAAAAGCATCATCAATTAAATACATATCTTTATATTTTTTTAATTCTAAACGATGTTCGATTGGCATTAAAGATTTAACTGCTGCTTGCATTTTAGGAATTGGGATATTTAATTCATAGCCTAATGCTAAAGCATCTAAAATATTATAAATGTTATGGCGCCCCAATAATTTTGTTTCAAAATCATATAATTTATCATCATTTTTAAATTTAACTTTAAAAGTTGTTCCTGTATGTGACAACTTAAGATTTGAGGCCATAACATCAGCTTTATTTTCAATACCAATCCAAATAATTTTACAAGTATTTTTAATTTTATAATTAACTTGTTTACTATCATCACGATTTAAAATCGCTACTCCATCACTAGGTAAAGTTTCAATAAGTTCAAATTTACCTTTAACAATATTTTCTTCACTTTTAAATGTTTCCAAATGAGCTACTCCAATTGTTGTTATAATCCCATATTTAGGTTTAGCTAAATTACATAAAATTTTTATATCTTTAAGTTTACAAGCTCCCATTTCGGCAATAAAAACATTATCAAATTTATCAAGTCCATTATTAATAGATTTCATAAGTCCATATGGGGTATTAAAACTTTTAGGCGTTGGGTAAGAATTATATTCACTACTTAGAATTGTATTTAAAATATTTTTACTACTAGTTTTTCCATAGCTACCTGTAATACCTACAATTTCTAAATTAGGCATATTTTTTAATTTTTTCTTAGCTTTATTTAAATAGTAAAGATAAACAAACTTTTCAGCTGGTATATTTATAATATTGATTATATAGGTTATTATAAATGATAGATAGCCAAATAAAGCAATAATTAAATAATAGTATAATATATACTCATCATTATAATTTCTATAGATAAAATATATTAAAGTTAAAAACAGAATAAATAAAGTTACAAATAATCGTTTAACGCGACTAGTTATAACAAATGGTTTTTTTTGTTGTTCTTTTTTTATTAATTTTAATTCTATATAAAAGCATAGCGAAAATAATAAAAAGGCTACATATATATAATAATCTTTTAATATTAAAATTATTAATAATAATGGAAAAAGAGATAAATCATAAGTAATTAAAGTTTTAAATGGATTTTTAAATACCCATTTTATATATCGGTTGCTTACATTATAGGAGTTTTGTTGCAACATATAAATGGCTTTACGATATTTTAGAATCATATACAAAATAAATGGTATTAACGAAATTAATAAATTATTCATACTACTCACCAATATAATTATACAATAAATTTAAAAAAATTAATAATAAAAAAGAGATTTTTATTCTCTTTTCCATTTATCTACGCTTTCCTAAATCATTATTTTCTTCAAAAGATATATTGCTATAATTTTCTGGATGACTTAATTTATCTTTTTCAATATAAGATTTACTAAAATAGCCTTTTGTTTCAGGAATATAATAATTATTCATGTAATTATTAGCAATATTATCATAAAATCCATAATCATTAGAATCATATACAAAATCATATGTCTTATTATTATACATATTATATAAATCAAATAAAGTAATATTTAAGTTTCTTTTCCTATGAGGGATATCCTCTTCATATAGTATTGAATCTTCAAAACAATTCATAGCATTTTCTATGTCATCATAACCAAATAAAGATAATTTTTCTCTTATTAATTTATCACTGCCTGTAAAATAGTAATATTTTAATGATTCACTGCCAACTAACTCCATTAAAATTTTTGTTGCCTTTTCTTCCATTAACGAAAGTTCATCTTTTTTAGACAATTCTATTCCATAATATTCTTCTAATATAATATTAATACATGCGTTATATAAAATGTAATTACTGTAATTTTCTGATAACAGTTTTACAAATTGTTCTACTTTCTCTTTTTTATAAACATCAGCATATAGAAGGTTATTTTTAGAAGCATATTGTTTACAATTATTTTCACTTATTACTATTTCACAGTTTTCTAAATCAATAGCGCTAATTCTATAAGGAAATTTATCATTTGAATCCGATCCTATTATACATCTATCATCATTAGTTATTCGCAAATTTTTTAAACATTTTATAATATTATAATGATTATAATATAATTCAACATTACCATTTTCACTTATTCTATCATTTAAATACATCCTTGTATAATAAATATAATCGTTGATTAATTCTTCATTAAAAAGGATATCTTTTTCCTCATTACTTAAATTTTGATTGTTATAAAATGCTTGTTTTAAAGTGAAAAAGTCCAAATCATTAAGTAAATCTTCTGTATCTACTCTAACTGAGATTTGATTATAAGCAGGGTGATAAGTATTTGTTGCTAACTTATAATTTAATGCATCGTACAAATCATCTTCATTTTTTGGCTTATCACAATTATTAAAATAATATTTACTAAAAGTATAATCTAAAGCCTCTAAATACTTATTAATAGCTGAGTTGGCTCTCATTGAACAATTGTATTTATTGTAGTAAACGAATGAATAAATTGTTTTCATATTACTTATATTTTGCTGCCACTGTTCTTCAGTAATAGTTTTGCCTATGGAACCTTCTGTTCTCTTATATATTTCTAGTAATTTGTTTACATCTTCTATAGGTAGATACTTTTCTAATTCTTCTTTAATTGGCTCAATACTACCTGTAAAGTTATACCTTATTACTGGTTCTTTACCAATGATTTCCATTAAAATAGCAGTATATTTAGGTTTGGTATTATCAATAAATGAATATTTATTCATTAAACTAACTGTTTTTGATGACTCTCCAATCATTTCATAATCTCCAATATTTTTATTATATTCATATTCTGGAGATGTTACAACACTTTCTGTTTTATGAAATTCTTTGCCCATAATGGTAGCACAACCTTCAAATAAAAAAGAATATTCGTTAGGTGGTTGAAAAAGATGCGAAAACTCATGTAACATAACTTCTTTATATTCTTCATAAAAATTTTCTCCATTAGACCTTTTAATTAAATCAAGATTGAGGCTTAATGTATAATCATTTGAATTCCATGTGCCTAATAGTTTTTCTCCCATATCTTTTTCTACAATCGTAAAATTTGGCAATATAATATTATATAGCTTAGCAGCATATTCTTTATTTTCATTTACATATTGACTTGCAAATTCAATAATACCACTATTTAATAAAATTCCCTTATTACTATCATTTATATTTTTATTATTTTTAATAAGATCTGAAATTATCTCAGTTGTTAATGTTGGTGTATTATTCATCAGCTCTGCTAAATAAATAGATTGCTCACTATCTATTTCTATAGAATCAGATATTGCTATCGATTCAATAGGTGGATTATTATCTATCAACTGATCAAGTTTCGAAATAAAATTACATTCAGCAAATATTAAAAGAGAAAGACTTGTTACTCTCAAAAGTCTAACGGTATTATCATCTCGATCTAATAAATTATCAGTATATTTAATGTTCCTATTATCAGCAATAATGACATCTTCAAAATTATTTATAAATAAATTAAAATTTTCTTTCCCATTTAAAAAGTAATGTTTTAAATTAGTATCTAAATCTAAAATAACATCATAACTATGATTATCTTTTTCATAATCACCAATTTTTTTAGCATTATTTCCAATTTTTAATTTATTTAATTCTTTAAATACATCTTCATTTAAAGGATAAAAATGATTATTTTCATATATATAACCATATATTTTTGGATGTTCAGTATTTATATTATCACTAAAAATATTATAAATTCTATTATTTGCTGTTAAGCGCATTAATTCCATATCATTCACCATTTTAATTTTACTACATTAAAATTTTTTTAGCAAATTATAAAAGAAAAATGATAACATTGAATATTATCATTTTACGCTTCATTAAAATATCTATCATACCAAACTAAGAAAATATAGATTGTCCATACCTTTCGACTATTATCATATTTACTATTCTTATGGTCATCTAATAGTTTAACAATTTCGTTAGTATTAAAAAATTCACTAGCGTCTAAAAATCTTGTCTTAATTTTATTATAAATATCATCTTCTTTAATCCAATTTCTAATTGGTACTGGAAAACCTAATTTCTTTTTATTAGAAACTTTATCATCTAATACTTCATTTGCAACTTTCCTAAAGCATTTTTTAGTTGTATTTTTATCTACTTTATATTTAGTTGGTAAATGTCTTGCATAATCAATTACAATTCTGTCTAGATATGGTACTCTAACCTCTAAAGAATTAGCCATACTCATTTTATCTGCTTTAAGCAAAATATCGCCAATTAACCAAAAATTAAAGTCTATATATTGCATTTTTATAACATCATCTTTTCCTTTAACTTTTTCATAATATGGTTTAGTTAAATGTTGATAACCATTTTTAATTGGTTTATAAGCTAATATTTTTTTTACTTCTTTATTATTGAATATAAAAGCATTTCCTACATATCTATCTTCCAATTTTTGTCCACGCCTTATTAAAAAATTAATACCTCTTTTATGTTTAAATATAGAAGCACAACTTCCAATTAATTTTCTAATTGGATAAGGAATTTTATAATACCAACTCCATGTATATGGCTCTGAATAAATATTATAACCACCAAAAATTTCATCGGCTCCTTCACCAGATAATGAAACCTTAACATTTTGACTAGCAATATTAGCAACAAAATATAAAGCAATACATGATGGATCAGCCAATGGTTCATCCATATAATACATAATATCAGAAATACTATCAAAGTACTCTTCCTTAGTTATAACTTTACTAATATTTTTTGTGTTAATCTTTCCTGATAAATCTTTAGCGTAATCTATTTCACTATAATTTTTATTTTCAAAACCTACTGTGAATGTTTTGTCCACATTGCTTAAAGTCGCAATTAAGGAAGAATCAACTCCGCTTGATAAAAATGAACCAACCTCCACATCACTTACTTTATGGGCTTTAATCGAATCATCTAAATGTTCTCTAATTCCCTTTTCCCATTCTTCGAGTGTTTTGCTATCATCAGCTTCTAATTCTAATTCATAATACTTGCTTATTTCCAATTTCTGATCTTTATATTTTAAATAATGCCCTGGTCTTAATTTATAAACATTTTTGAAAAACGTTTCTTCACCCACACTATATTGAAAAGTTAAATAACTTTCTAGCATTTCTTTATTTAATTCTTTTTTAAAATTAGGATGCGCTAAAAAGCTTTTTATTTCTGATGAAAACAAAAATTCATCAGTTGTCAAATAGTAATAAAAGGGTTTAATTCCATAAAAATCTCGAGCTGCAAACACTTCTTTTAGATTAGTATCATAAATTACAAAGGCAAACATGCCACGTAGTTTCAATAATATTTCTTCATTGTATTCTTCATATCCATGTAGAATAACTTCTGTATCAGCATTAGTTTTAAATGTATGACCTTTGGCAATCAGTTCCTCTTTAATTTCTTGATAGTTATAAATTTCACCATTAAAAACAATAACCTTGGTATTATCCTCATTATAAATGGGTTGTGAGCCAGTATCTAAATCAATAATACTAAGACGACGAAATCCTAAAGCGACCTCAGAATCACAAAAATAGCCATCAGAATCTGGTCCACGATGTTTAATTAAGTCAGCCATATCTTTAACAATTTTTTTCTTATTTTTTTCTTTGTCGACAAAACCTACAAAACCACACATTTAAAACACCTCCATAGTGAATATATTTATATTCTAGCACATAAAAATACAAAATTCTAGGTATAAACATATATTTACATGTAAAAGAAAAGCTAAAAATATTATGACCAATAACATAAATTTTATTAAAAAATAGAATATAAATACATTTTTAGACCAATATATATTTAAGGAGAGTAAATTATGCAAATAGATATAAGAGAAAGTATTAAAAAAAATTTCAAGGATGTAAGTACTAATGATATAAAATTGTCTATTGAAGAGGCTATATCAGAAAATGACGAAATAACATTACCAGGATTAGGGGTTTTTTTTGAAACTTTATGGAAAAGTTCAACAGATAAACAAAAAGAAGAAATCTTAAATAAAATTAAAAAAAATATATAAAAAAGACTAGATACCTTGTACCTGGCCTTTTATTTTATCATAAAGCTAACACCCTTCCTCTCATTTTTTACGATAATTTCATAACCCAGAAGCGCTACTGTCTTTTTAACAATTGATAATCCAAAACCAAATTGTCCTTTAATGCCTTTAGTATATGGAGTGAATATATCATCTAAGACATTTTCATTTATATTTGGTCCATCATTATAAAATATAATTTTTCCATTTTTTATAGTAATTTTAATTAATTTTTCTGCATAGCGCATGAAATTATTTAAGATATTATCAATGATTGTTTCCCACATATCAAAGGTTCCATTGAATAGGGAATTTTTGTCCATAATGGAAATTTTAAAAGTAATCTCCGGTCTTTGAATTTGAAATTTTTGAACACATGACTTTAAAATTTGTGATAAATCAACTTCTTGATTTTTATATTCATTATAATCTTTGATATAATTTAGTTTATTTAAATATAGTAAGGAGTGTACTTTAATTTCTAATTTATTTATTTGTTCTTTGATTATTTTAGCAGCTTCTTCTTCGGTTTCTACACCATCTTCAACTGCTTCAAGATAAGATTTTATCACTGTAAGCGGAGTTTTAAAATCATGTGATATATTTTGATACATTTGATTCTTATATTCTTCTTCTTTTTTTAAATGTATTTTCATATTATCAATTGCTTCAGATAACACTTTTAATTCATCGTCAATGTCATAACTGTAATTATCAACATAATCATCATTATCTAAATTATCGATTTTTTCTTTTAAATGTTCAATTTTTAGTGCCAAATTACTTGCCCAAAAAACAAGCAAAGCAGATATAATTAATAATGTTATAAATAAAATTGGATATATTGTAAAAAGAATGTCCCTTCTTATTTCTAAAACATAATTGTTAGTTGAGATAGATAATCGATAGTCATCATCAGTTGCCATCGTATAATAATAGTATGTCTTACCTAAATAACGAAAATTACCAAATTCTTTATCAGCTTTTTCTAAAACAAATTTATAATCAGCATTTATAATATTATTAAAATTATTAGATGCAACTATCTCATTGTTAGGTTTAATATAAATATAAGCAATATCAACTGATGTTACATTATAATTATTATTAATATTAATATTATTATCAATTAATTCTAATGGTTGTTTCAAATATTCATAGATATTTTTTTCATAGATTGGTAATAACAATTTTGGTAGCAAAATTATTAAACTTAATGATATAATACCAACTATAACAACACCAATAGTAAATAATTGTTTCATCAAATTATTTTTTAATGGTTTCATACTAAGCGATATCCAAATCCATAAATGGTATTTATTTTAATTTTAGGCATTTTACGTCTTAATCTTCTAACTAAATCATCTACAACCCTATCACTTCCAAAATAATCACTACCCCAAACACCTGTTAAAATATCATCGCGGCTTAATGATGTATTTTGATTATTAAGCAATAACATTAATAATTCAAATTCTAGAGTAGTTAATTCAATTTCTTTAGAGTCTTCTATAACAACTCTTTTATCAAAATCAATTTCATATGTCTCATAAATCTTTTTTTGAGGTTTATTATAAACTCTCTTAATAATATTGTTGATTCTTAAAATTAGTTCCTTAGGAGAATAGGGTTTCGTAATATAATCATCACTTCCCAACTCTAAGCCAATTATTTTATCCAAATCCTGATCACGGGCTGAAGTAAAAATAACAGGTTTATTAGAATCTATTTCTCTAATTTTTTTTATAATATCATAACCACTTACTTCATCACTCAACATGATGTCTATAACCCATAAATCAAAATTATCATTTATATGCTTTATAGCATCATTACCTGTTAGATAAGATGTTACAGAATAATTTTCACGCTCTAAATATGATTTAATTAAATGATTTAAATCTTTTTCATCTTCAACTAAGCAAATATTGTACATATCTACACCTCGATTTATAGTATATCACAATTTTTATTTATTTTTTTATCACCTCGTAATTATTAGATTTTTAACTTGTCATTTTTCTACTATGATCACCTCCACTATACCCATTATAAAAAATAAATGTGTTTAAAGTTTGATAAAATTATGTAAAATTATGGTAAAAAAAATCTCTAAGTTTTACCTTAAAGATTCTAGCTCTTCAATTGAAAGTGTTGTAATTTTTGCAATCATATCTAAGTCGATACCTTCATTTAACATCTTTTTAGCTATTTCAACAGTTTTTTCCTTTTGGCCCTTTTCAATACCTTTTCGTTCAGCTCCTAAAAGTTGCGTTTGGCGAACTCGTTCTTCTTCTTTTTCGACATCATATAAACCGATGATTTCTTCATCACTA
>JAAWGF010000024.1 GCA_022795155.1 Bacilli bacterium
TACATTTAAAGAATATATTAAACCAGAACAATTATATTTACGCATAATTCATCTAGAGCAAAGTATTGTCTAGATAAAGCATTCAAATCTAAATATAATTGTTCTGGTTTAATATATTCTTTAAATGTATTAGTAAAAAATAAATTTACTAAATTAAAACAATCTTCCTTATCAGTTTTAGTTTTTCTTAAATTTCTTTTTTGCATTTTTCCATAGATAGGATTAATAACAAACACTTTGAAATGATTTTCTAAAAAGAACCTTTCGATAGGTCTATGATAAACACCAGTAGATTCCATGATTACAGAAATATTATCTAATTTTAGTTTTTTAATTCTATTAAGCAAACTGGAGAAATCATTAATAGAATGATTAATTTCATATGGATCAATTAGAACTTCACCACTAGAACTAACTAAAGTAACCATACTTTTTGATTTAGCTACATCAATAGCTAAACAATTCTTCATAAACAACATCCTTTCTTTTACGATTGAACTCTTTAAACCTCTCACTCCTCATCACGCTTGTTATATAAGATTAATAAATAATCCTCACATTCTAAAACTAGGAAAATAAAAAGAAAAGAGCTAGACCGTCATAAAAATGGATACAATGACCCCTGTTATAATCTGCCTAAACTCAATCGCGTGTATTTTTTACTTATTTTTACAAAAATAAGTAAAAAATATTATACTAATAAACTAATGATTTGCAACTTCATTAATTTACTAAATATATTATACGTGATATAATAATATTATGAAGGTGATTTCATGAATAAAAGTTATATCTACTTAGATGGTAAAGTAATAATAGAGGATGAAAATAATAATAAAACTCTAACTGAATACTATGACAATTTAGATGAAGTTTTAATTCAAGAAAATTTAATAGAAACGATGGAAAAAAGAATTAAAGAATTAGAACAAGAAATGGAAACATATAAAAATTGTAGTGGTAAACGTTACATTCCGGTTATTTTACCTTTCACAATATTATTATCAACAATTGGCACACCAATTGTAATAAAGTTTTTAGCAGGATTTGAGCCATTTAATTATCCAATAGACGCAGCTTTTGGAACAACAAATTTAGCAATGTGCATGATTCCCATAGTATTATCAATAAGTACCATTCCATTTGGGGCTTTAGCCGAAATTTGTCAATATATTACATACAAAGATTCAATAAAAAAAGAAAAAGCTATTATTAGTGAAATGGATTTTCTAAACAAAGAAATCGAAAAAGGAAAAGAACATTTAGAAAAGTTGAAACAAGAAAAAGTAAAGAATAATGAAAATACAGAGTTTAGAACTGTAAAAGTCAATGATTTGCAATATTTAGAAGCATTAAAAAGTTATTTAAAACTGTATTCTGATTTAGGTTATAATTACGAAAAATACTATCACTTTTATCAAGAAGGACAATTAGATCAAAAATTAGAAAAACTATATTCTGTTAAAAATATTAAACTAGCAAAAGAATATTTTGAAGAAAAAGGACCTACATTAATAAAAAAATAACCAAGTATTTAAACAAAACTTGGATAATTTAAAATATTTTTTAATTGAGAATTGTAATCTATAATTTATAGTTATCAATTCTTTTTTTACTATATTATATAAATAATAAATTTAAATATATCGACACTTTAGTTTCTATAACCGCATAAACTTTTTGTAAGTTGTTTAACGTTTTCTTCAATCAAATCTTGATTTAACGCAATAGGCTCATTTCCATAATCATAAAATAATTTACATAATGATTCTTGATATTTACCATATTCCTCTTCATAATCATCTTCAGTATACATTATTATATGATTAAAATGATTTCCAAGTACATATAACAATCCTTCACTTGGACGATATTGTGGTTCTAATAAGCAGCCATTTTTACTATGTAAAATACAAGGGTTATTACCATCAGCTACATTAGAGTCAAGAAGTATTGTACTAACCAATTTTTCATCAGCAGCCCCTCTAGGTCTTAGATATATATTTTTCCTATTATAAGAAACAGCCAAAACTACAAGACCCGTCTTTAGTATTTGTAACATATATTCAGAATTATTTATATCTAGGAAATCATTTGGTGCAAAAGCACAAGGAAATTGATTACAACAAACCCCACACTTTTTACAACTCGAAGAAGAACAAAAAGTTTTCTCAATATCTAAATCAGCATAATCACCCGTTATTTCAAAATAATCTGAATCTAGAGCACGATTATTATGAATATTAACGAGTTTTATAAGCTCTTTCTTTTTATGAATTAAATATTGTTCCTCTAATGACATAATTATCACAATCTCATTTCTATTGAGTTTGTATTATATAGTAAAAAATATATAATGTCAAATTTATTTTGAATAATAAATTATTTCAAAAAATAAAAAAAGTTAAATAAAATTAACCTTTTCCGTTAAGAATTCTTATTATCATTCTTCCATGATCTTTCAACATTTACTTTTTCTTTTGCATAAAAAACATCATACAAATTTATATTTAATAAATTACATACAGTATTTAAAACAATAAAGACATCGGCGATTTCGCCTTCAACCGTATCATAGTTATTAATTTTAGATTTATCTATGCACATATTTGTTTTTTCTTTTCTGATAGCCTTAGCAAGTTCGCCTACTTCTTCTACTAATAATAACATAGCTTGTTCAATTGGTTGATTACCAAATCCTCTAATTTCAATAACCTTTTTTATATAATCTTGAATCTCATTCAAATCCATATTACTATTTAACTTACTATATAAATTCTTTTGTTTCTCCATATTTTCACCTCATACTAATGATACTAGAAATTATGTTCGCTTGTCAAGTACGATAAGATTTAGATTTTAATCATCTAAATTTTGTTTAGACACTATTGCCCAAGATAATATTTTACGCTTAACTTTTTCATCATAAGAACTTTTATCTGGAAATTCCGAAAGCTTCCAATAGTTTAAAAATTCCTTTGCAACATTCTTTTGCATTTCTCTTTTAGATTCATGATCTTTTAATCTAAGAGCAATTTCATCACTACTTTTACCTTTCTTTTTATAGTTTTCTATCAAAGTATTAGCAAATTCACTAGTATATCCGTTACTATCAAAAATATCAATTTCAACTTTTGGTCTTAACACATGTTCAATTTCTAATAATGGGAAAGAAAACAGTTCTGTATAACTACAGCCCCATATTTCTAACCAATTTTTATCTGGCAACGCAATTTTTACTTTAACTTTATCTTGTTCAATATTATCCATTTGTTTAAGTATTCTTAAAATACCTTCATATAAATTATATCTAGCAATATAAACGAATAATGGGTGTTCTATTAAATGTTCATTTAACTTATCATTTTCAAATATTGAAATATCCAAATTTAAAAGTGATTTTAAATAACTAATTTGTTCCTTATTTAAATTATTGGTATTTTGATTTATATTAAAAAGTAACTCATCTTTATCAGTTAATAAATTATCTATATCACTAAGTCTTTTAGTCTCAGCACTTGGTGATATATCTATTAAAAAAAGTCCTTTTGGTTCATTATTTTGATTCATAAACATCACTCCTAAATATTATTTTTTATATTTTAATTCTTTCTCAGCTAACAGATAATATGCTCTTGCACTTGTATTGTCAAAAGAGTCCGTTATATCCATAAAACAATTTTTTGTATTATGAAGATTATCTATATATTCTTTAAGTAAATTAGATATCCTACCAAAATTATTCACTTTATTACTACTCGGTATATCAATATTAAAAGTATATCCTAATTGGTACAATTCCTCATATATGGAATTTTCAGATATAATAGCAGCTATTCTTCCATGGTCTTGCAATAATTCAAAACATTCATTAAAGAAAAATAAATCTAATCTATTTTTAAATGGTGGATTCATTATTACATGAGTAAAGTTTGGAAAGTTACCTTTCTTTATATACTCTTCAAAAGTTGCGTTAATGACATTTTTATATCCTTTAGATTTTAAAATAGGAATACAGCTCTCATCTGGCTCAACTAAATAAATATTTTCTTTAGGTATTTTAATATTATCAGTGAGATTACCACGTCCAGCTGCTGGATCTAATAAAATTGAATTTTCATTACTTGTATTATTTATATAATTTGATAAATATTGAATTAAACATGCTTTTGTATAATAACTTTGCGTTTGTTCTCTTTCCAATATTTTCTCATCTATTTTACAATTGTCTTTTATTTTTTTTTAAAGATAAATCGATAATATAAATATATTTTTCTAAATCATCATGATTAAATAATGCATTATCTGGTAATATATAACATTTGTATCTTTCCGACCAAGTTATTCCATATTCTTGTACTAATAAAGAAAAAATTTTATTTTTTTGTTAGGAATAAATCTAATTCCAATTAATGGAGAGAAATCATCTTCATGTCTTAAATTAAGGTCAAAAGATACAATTTCATACATAGCAATTCCCCCGATATGTTTAATTAATACTAGAATATTTTCTTAAATTATATAATTTAATTTTAAATAATTGATTTTATAGTTAATCTTTTAGATGATAATAAAAGTTATAAATTTAATAGTTTTTATTTTAGCATTTATTTCACTTTTGTCAATATGCTTAATTTTAAGAAAATATTTTTAAACACATAAAAAGATTAAATTAATTATCCGTTTATATATTAAAGTCAATTTCTATAATAACCATACTAAAAGTCTAATAATAACTTATTAAAAAATAAGCAAATATATAAATAATAGAAAATAAAAAGGAGAGTTATTATGGATGTAGATGAGCTTTATTCTGAAAAAAATTTAGGGATGTCAAAAAGCATTAAAAAAACTTGCCTAAGCAAGTATTTTATAAAGTGGTGTCCCAGAAGGGATTCGAACCCCTGACCGCTGCCTTAGAAGGGCATTGCTCTATCCAGCTGAGCTACTGAGACATGTGCTCATTAGAACACATAAATTATACACCATTTATTTTGTTTATTCAATAGTTTTTAATACACTTTTTATAATTTCCTCATCATCTACTAAAATATTTACTTCTTTTACATCATAATTATCTCTAACTGATAAACCAATTGTATATATAACTTCTTCTAAAATATCTTTCTCATCATAATTATTAAAAATATAGGCATTAAAATTTAAATCCAATTTATCAATTGTTTCATTAGCGGCTAACAATTTTGTATTACTATTTAAATAGCTCATTAAATTACTATTATATACTGATGAACTTGTAAGTTCTTCGACGATTATTTTTATTTTTTCTCTATCATCATTCATATATTTGGTAACAGGAACATAATAGGTGTCATCATTATATTTATTAACATAGTAAACGGTTACACTACATATATTTTTAGTATTTTTTATATCATATTTTTTATTAATCCCATATTTTCTATTTAAAGTACTAGGTAAATTAATTCCTGTTTTAGGCAATTTATTTAAAACGTTTCCATCAATATAAATAATGATATTATCAACACCATCAATACTAGTTAAAGTATAAACCAATGCCTCAATAATCTTTTCTTCATGTTTTTCATCAACATCTAATAGTTCACTAGAAAAATTTACCTTTAAAACGCCATCATTGTATTCAATACTTAAAATTTTTGTTTCACTAGGTAGAACGGCCTTAAACCCATTTGGGACCTTGCTTTCACCACTTCCACCACTAATTAAAATATTAATTAACTCAGTGGCCTTCTTTTCTATTTCCGTTTCCGAAACAACAACTTGTGTTCTAGCTAAATAATTATAACTATCTAATAAAAATATTTCATTTGTTTTAATTTCATTATCCACATATGAAAGTTCTTGATTTAAATTACCAGTCAAATCAAGTTCATCTGTCGATGGAATAATATATAATAATAGTATTGCAAATAAAGCTGATGTTGAAATAAATATCCTTTTAACCCAAAATCTTTTTAACATATCTCCACCTCTAAATAATGATATGAAAAAAAACGTAGTTTAATACGTTTTATAACGAAATTTCTCCAAGTTTTAAAAGTTCTACTACAGCTCCAGCACGTCCCTTAACGCCGAGTTTTTGCATTGCATTTGAAATATGATTTCGAACGGTCTTTTCACTTATATCTAAAAATTTTGCTATCTCTTTTGTTGACTGGTTTTTGATTAGCAACTCAAAAACTTCTTTTTCCCTTTTGGTAAGTATACTTTTATTCATATGTCCCTCACTTCCTAAGCCGGGTGGTTTATATTTCTTCAATTTTATTTTATGTGAGATTTAATATTTAGTGCTATATATAGCCTAATTTAGCTAATAAAAAAACAAATATTACTATTTGCCTTAAATATTATTATTTGTTTTTTTTCTTTCCCAAAGTTTATTAACAGTAAGATTTTCATTTACATTAAAGCTTTTTATATCACCAACGTCTTCTACCAAACCTGAATCCCTAATGATTTTAGAAATATTAGCATGAAAATCTCTAATATCACTATATTTACATATCTTATATTCATTCATATAAATATTTTTTAAATGACGATCTCCGCTTAAAAAGTATTGAATTATTGCATGAGTATCAAATTTATCACCATCATTTAGTTTATAAATTAAGTTATATATTTCCTTTTCCATTAATTTCACCTCAGATTAATTCAATTATATTATAATTTCTATATAATTGCAAATCATCGGCGCTATTTTTGGAATTTTACCGATATATACATTTTACTATCATAATTCTCTTGGATGGTTCTCATAATGTTATTGGCTAATGTTGTATCATGATTATCACTAGCCACAATAACGCGAATTTGATCACCATCTTTTTTAACAAAGGCTTCTAATTTGTATTTGTCTTTAATAATATTTTCTAACTTTTCTTCTTCACTTTTGGACATATTTAAAGCTTTCATTTGCTCAAAAGCATTATTCTTTTCCTCAACAGTCGATTCAACATTAGTAAGTATCGCTTTCAAATCTTCCATTTCATTTAGCATCTGCTCTTCTGCTTCAACTCTTAAAGCAACTAATATTTCACTTTCTTCAATACTTACTTGTAAATTATTATCATCTTCTGTTTTAGATACAGGGCTTTCATTTAAGTAGCCATTATTAAGTAACAATTCTGATGGCATAGTTATATAGTAAACACTTAATACTAATATTAAACTAAATAAAGTCAAAAACCACAAATTCTTTTTATTTATCATATATTCCTCCTAGTAATTCCTATCTAGTAAAATATATTTAGTTGATTGTAAATTTATTACAAAAAAATAAGGTTTTATTCCTTATTTTCAATTATGTTATATAACATATCAATAAATTCTTGTCTTTTTAAAGTATTTGTCTCTTGTTCACCAAATTTACGATAAGAAACAGTATTAGTCTCTTTTTCTTTATCGCCTATAATAATAGTAAATGGTATTTTCTTTGTTTGACTATCGCGCATTTTATACGATAGCTTTTCATCACGACTATCTAACTCTACACGATAACCTTTATTATTTAATTCATCATATACTTCATGTGCATATTCTAAGTGATATTCTGGGTTAACAGGAATTATATTAACTTGAACTGGCGATAGCCAAGTTGGAAATGCGCCTTTATATCGCTCAATCAAATAGGACATAAAACGATCTATTGATCCTAATATAGCTCGATGAAGAACAACTGGTGTTTTTTTGTTTCCATCACGATCAACATATTTTAAATCGAATTTAGCTGGTAAACAGAAATCCAATTGGCAAGTCGATAATGTGTATTCGTTCCCAACCGCCGGTTTAACATTAACATCTAATTTTGGGCCATAAAAAGCCGCTTCGCCGATTTCTTCAGTATATTCAATATTTAAACAGTTTAAAACGTCTCTTAATTCATTTTCAGCTTTATTCCACATATCATCATCAGGATAATATTTTTCTTTATCAAGTGGATCACGTAAGGATAAAACACAATGATAATCCTCAATCTTAAAATCTTTATAAGTTTCAAAAATTAAGTCTACAACTTTCTTAAATTCATCTTTAATTTGTTCTGGTGTTACGAAAAGGTGGGCATCATTTTGACAAAAATGGCGACCTCTTTCAAGACCTTTAACCGCACCACTTGCTTCATAACGAAAATCATGCGCTATTTCACCAATTCTAATTGGTAAATCTTTGTATGAATGTAGCTTGTTAGCATAAATCATCATGTGATGTGGGCAATTCATTGGTCTTAAAACAAAAGATTCTCCATCAACTTCCATAGCTGGAAACATATTTTCTTTATAGTGATCCCAATGTCCACTCGTTTTATATAATTCAACATTACCTACACATGGTGTCATGACATGAAGATAACCTAATTTTCTTTCTTTATCTTTAATGTAATTTTCTAATTCTTGCCAAACAATATAACCATTTGGTAGTAACATAGGTAGGCCTCTACCCACTAAATCATCGATCATAAATAACTCTAAGTCCTTACCTATTTTACGATGGTCCCTTTCCTTAGCTTCTTCTAATTCTTTTAAATGTGCCTCTAAATCTTCAGGCGTTTCAAAACAAATCCCATAAATACGTTGTAGCATTTTATTTTTGGCATCACCCTTAAAATAAGCCCCACTAACTTTTAATAATTTGAAATTTTTTAGTTCTTTTACGGTATCAACATGTGGTCCACGACAAAGATCCGTAAAATCACCTTGCGAATAACAGCTTATAACTGTGTTATCTTCATCCATTCTAGAAATTAAATCAATTTTATATTCATCGTCTTTAAACATTTCTAGAGCTTCTTCTTTAGAAAGTTCATGTCTTACAATTCGCTTACCATCTTTAGCAATTTTCTTCATTTCACGTTCTATAGCTGGTAAATCGTCTTCCGTAATCGAATTATCACCTAAATCAATATCATAGTAAAAACCTTCTTCAATTACTGGCCCAACCCAAAATTTAGCATTAGGGTATAAATGTTTTACTGCTTGAGCAAGTAAATGTGCACAGCTATGATTTAAAATACTTAAATGTTCGTGTTCCTTTATATTTATCATTTTTTATTCCTCCTTTTTTATAATAACATTAAATAACAATAATCATGGTATTAATAATATATTTTTTTAAGAAAAAAATACACTCTTATTTTTATAAGGAGCGTATTTACGCGGTACCATCCTACCTTTTAACTTAATTTTGATAACGGCATAACCGGAATATTTTTTGATATTCACTCATAGGGAGTAATTATTAAGTGAATTTATTAGTTCGCACCAACCACTAACTCTCTTTAAAATTCAATTTAATAATCATATCCTAATCATCGCATTTATAACTATATTTTATCACTTCTATTTTTTTTGTCAATTATTTATTTTTCGCCCTAATTTAGTAACTTATATTAAAATTTACAATTAGTCTCTTAAATTTTTACTAATCATTTCTATTTCTAACGTAAGTTGTTTTATTCTTTCAGTAATTCGACTCGCTTTTATAACATCAATCCCATCTCTTGTTACACTTAGATGTTCTTTTAATTGTTCTAAATTTAAATTCGATGTAAAAAAGGTTGGTAATTTTTGTTCCATGCGATATTGAACCAATGGGCACAAGATTTCATCTCTTCCCCATGGTGTTATTACTTCAGCACCTATATCATCTATTAAGAGAATTGGTGTTTTCTTTGCTAACTCATATTTTTCATTATAATCATTTTGAAATGATGCTTTTAATTCTCTTAAAAAATCTGGCCAAAATATAATGGTGCTTTTAAAGTTTTTTTTAGCTAATTCATTCAACATTGCTGTCAGTAAATAGGTTTTGCCACTTCCAAAATTGCCGCACACATATAATCCCTTTAAATGCTTATCTTTAGGATAATCATCAATAAATTGTTTGATAGAAGATATAACTTTAAATCTATTTTTATCATTTGTAAAAATATCCTTCATTTTAGCATCTTTTAAATAAACTGATGCACCAATAACATTAATATTTTTTAAATAACTATTTTCTTCTTCCAATTTTTTTAAATATTTACATTTTTTATATTTAAAAACTAAAGCATCATTTTTTACAATTGGGAGATAAGCTAAGCCCTCTATTTCATTTTTGCATTCTAAAATTGATTTACAATTTTGACAATGATGATATTCTATACTAGAGCGTTCTAGGGATGATGTATAATTGCGCAATTGCTCTTTATTTAATTTTAAGTGTGAAACTAAATCTTTGAAGTTGGAATTTTTTAAAGCCTCATCATAATTTCTTCTTAAATCTTCGGTATAATCTTTATCATATAAATTTTTAACACTATCTTTTATCGCCTTCATACATCACCTACTTAAATTCACTTAACATTTTTTTCATTTCCTCTTGTTCTTCTAAAGTGGCATCACTAACATCAATATTTTTATCAAACCAATCGGGTTTTTTTACATCTTTTTTTATCTTAATTTTAACTTCTTTTATATTTTGACGTTTTTTATATTCTTTACCAGCAATATTCATTGCTTCCTCAACCGTTTTAATATTACTTCTAAGCCACTGACTAGCAATTGATTCAACAAAGGTACGATTAATTTTGTTGGAATTAATTTTTAATACATAATCGATTAACACATTAACAACACCTGGCATCATGTTTAAATCAACCAACAGGTATGCTACTATCTTTAAATCAGAAACTGATGGTTTTACTCCGCCATTTTTACTAGTCAAAAATTCATATGGCGAAACAGTCTCAAATTGATAAATTAACTTGGATTTTTTAGAAGTATCGGAAATACTTTTTCTTAGATATTCAGGTTGCTTCTTATAGATAATTGTTGGCAAAGTACCACTATTTTCAAATTTATAATATTTTTCACAATTTGATTTTAACAAATTCATGTCTATTTTCTTGGTCTCATCAATAGAATTCATGATTATTTCTTGCATTTGATCATTATTGAAATTATATATATATGCCAATTTTAAAATATTATTTTTAATTTCTTTAGTAATTAGTCTTAAATTTAATTGTTCCTCTGGTATCAATGACAACATTTCATTTAAATTAATTTTATCAGTAATAATTATTTTGCCTTTATTATTAGTTTTGATATCTCCGTAATATTCTAAGTTTGGGTTATTTACTGCATCATAAATATCATTAAATGAGCATGTTATATTGTCATATTCCGCTAAATTAAAATTTGGCAGACGATAATAACTAACCATTTTTTCAAACTCAGTTTGACCAACGTTACTTAATAGTGACGTACTTAAAATAGGATTATTAAAAAACTCGTAAGCATTTAGTGGAGCATATAATTCATATATATAATTATTAATACTACCTTTTTTATAATATGTTTTAAGTAATCCAATACCTTCTAATTTTTCTCGAGAAGATAATATGGTATCCAAATCTAATTGCATGTTAGTCATAAGGTGATGATGTGGCCATTCAAGGGAAAATATTTCTGATTTATCTAGATATGCCCAAAGAGAAAAGTACAAATTAGAAGTAAGAGAACCTATAATTGGTTGATATAAATTTATAATTAACTTTTTATCATAATCAGTAAGAATTGTTTTATTAATTACAACAAAGGTATCAGCTGGTAAAAGTGTAACATTCATCATATTCACCCCCCTTGGACAAATTTCTATTTTTATTTTAACACATTTATAAAAAAAAAGGAATTAGTAATAAAAAAATAAAAGCAATTATGCTTTTATTATTCAGGTATTGTAACATTTACACTATATTCTACTCTAGCAGCTTTAGATAAATCTAAATTACATGGAGTAATATAAGATTTTTCTTCATCAATCTCTAAATTCTCATTAACTGTACTTGTTAAAATTGTAAGAACTTTACCATCTTTATCAGTAATAGTCATTTGATAGTTTTCTAAAGTAAAGGCTGCACCAGAACGATTTGTAACCTTAGTAATAATAGATGATACCCCATCTTCAACTTTGAAAGTAGTGTTTTCAAAGGTAATACCATTAACATTTTTTTCACCAACTACAGCTTCGTCAGTAATTACAGTTGCATTATCATCATTATTATCGTTAGACTTATCATCATTATTTCTAACACATGAACATCCTGATAATAAAAGTGTTCCCAATAGCATTGATAAAATGATTGTTTTCTTCATAAATCTATCCTCCTAGTATTAAGTATAGCATATTTACTCGCTACAATCAATATTTTTTTACTTCAACAATTTCATAGGCTTCTATAATATCGCCTTCTTTTAAATCATTATAATTTTCAATAGTGATTCCGCATTCCAAGCCTTTTTTAACTTCTTTAACAGAATCTTTTTCCCTTTGAAGCGAATTTATGTTGCCATCATATATTACAATGCTATCTCTTATAATACGAGCTTTAGCATTACTTTTTATAATACCGTCATTTACATAACTACCAGCAATAGATCCAACACGTGAAAACTTAAATATTTTTCTTATTTCAGCAGTTCCCAAAACCTTTTCTTCTAAAACAGGATCTAGCATACCCTTCATAGCAGCTTCCATTTCTTCCACTACTTTATAAATAATATTGTATAATCTTATTTCCACATTATTATCATTAGCATAGTCTTTTAGCTTGTTGTTTGGTCTAACATTAAACCCAATAATGATGGCTTGGGAAGCTTTAGCCAAGACAATATCACCTTCCGTGATTGCTCCAACACTACTACGTATAACATTAACTTTGACATCCTCGACATTAAGTTTTTCTAAAGCATTTTTGACAGCCTCACTACTACCATTAACATCCGCTTTTACGATTACGTTGATTTCCTTAGCCCCATCTTTAATCTTAGAAAATAAATCTTCTAATGTCACAGCTGATGCTTTGTGATTTTGGGCTAATCTAGAGTTTGTTTTTCGTGTTTCGCCAATATTGCGAGCCTGTTTTTCTGTCTCAAAAGACATAAATTTATCTCCAGCCATTGGGGTTTCATTTAACCCAGTTATTTCTACAGGTGTTGATGGTATGGCCTCAATAATTTCTTCATTTTTATCATTTTTTAGAGTTCTAACTTTCCCATATGAAGTTCCAACAACGATAGGATCTCCTAATCTTAAAGTACCATTTTGAACTAAAATTGTGACAACAGGTCCGACTTGTTTATCAAGTCGTGATTCAATAACTGTACCAATTGCGTATCTTTTTGGATTAGCTTTATAGCTTTGCATATCAGCTATTAATAAAATGTTTTCTAATAATGAATCAATTCCAACATTGTTTTTGGCAGATATTTGATTATATAATGTATCACCACCCCAAGTATCTGGTATTAATCCATAGTCAGATAATTCGGTCATAACTTTTTCTGGGTTTGCACCTGGTTTGTCTATTTTATTGATAGCAACAATAATTGGTACATTTGCTGCCTTAGCATGATCAATAGCCTCTTTTGTTTGTGGCATAACTCCATCATCAGCAGCAACTATAATAATAACAATATCTGTTATTCCAGCCCCTCTAGCACGCATCTCTGTAAAAGCAGCATGGCCTGGCGTATCAATAAATGTAATTTTTTCGTCATTATACATCACTTGATAAGCACTTATTGCTTGTGTAATACCTCCAGCTTCACCATCTGCAACATTGGTCTTTCTAATTGTATCAAGTAAAGTAGTTTTTCCATGGTCAACATGACCCATGATTGTTACAACAGGTGCCCTCTTAACTAAATCGGCTTCATTATCAATGATTTCATATTCCTCAAAATTAGTCACATCAGCTGTTTCTTCTCGTTTTAATTCTTTATTATAATCAACAACTAATAATTCGGCTGTTTCAAAAGTAATATTATTATTAACTGTTGCCATTATACCTAAAAGGAACAACTTTTTTACTAACTCAGTTGATGGAACATTAAGTAAATCGGCTAATTTGCCTACAGTCATATCATCACTATAAAGTACAACATTTTCATTGTTAGTTGGATTATTAGTCATTAATTTTTCTTTATTTTTATACATTTCTTTCTTTTTGATTGCAAAATCTTTATTTGTTTTTTTTACATTACCATTTTTTTTCTTTATTCTTTTTATATTTTCATTGTTATTAATTTCTTCTTTAGAAATGGAAATTATTTCTTCTTCCTGAGTTACAAAATTATCTATTTCTATATTTTTGTCTACCCCTGTATCATTTGCAAAAGCGTTATCTAGTATAACAATTGCATCTTCATCCAGTAAATCGCTTTCTCCATTAACTAAAATATCCAACGAATCACACTTTTTTAAAACCTCATCAACCGATTTTTTGATATCCTCGGCATATTCAAATACAGACATCATAGAATCACCTCTTTCTTATTTTACTAATTCATATAGCTCCTCGTAAATTTCTTCAGGAACATTTGTATCTAAAGTTCTATCTAAAGCCTTACTTTTTTTTGCTTTTTCAAAGACACTTATATCTTTTTTTAAATAAGCGCCCTTGCCATTTTGTTTCCCTGTTAAATCAATAATAACTTGCCCATCAGGAGTTCTTACAACCCTAATTAATTCTTGTTTAGCATATTTTTCTTTTGTTATTATACAACTACGCATAGGAATTTTTTTTGTTTTCATTTTTATCACCCCACAAGACTAAATGACAATATTGATACCCTCTGCTTTTGCTTGTTCATAAGTTTTAACATCTAATTTATAATGTGTTAGTCGAGCAGCTAAACGAATGTTTAGTCCTTTTTTACCAATAGCTAAAGATAAATTATCTTGATCAACAATAACCATAGCTTCACGTTTTTTCTCGTCTGTTACAAAAATACTTAAGTTTTTGGCTGGGCTTAAAGCGTTTTCAATAAATTGATTAGGTTCATTATTATATTCAACAATATCAATTTTTTCACCATTTAGTTCTTCGATAATTTTATTTATACGAGAACCTTTTTCACCAATGCATGATCCAATAGCGTCAACATTGTTATTTTCTGAATAAACAGCAATTTTTGTTCGATTGCCAGCCTCTCTAGCAACACTATAAACTAAAATAATTCCCTCATTGATTTCTGGTATTTCTAATTCAAATAGTCTTTTAACAAAACCATAATGGTTCCTTGATAATAATATAAGCGGTCCTTTGCCACTAGTTTCAACTTTAGTAATATAAACTTTTAAACTTGAACCCATTTTAATTTTTTCACCAGGAATAATTTCTGTTTTAGGTAAAATTCCTTGAGTTTTACCTAAATCAATGTAGTAATTTCTAGCGTCTTCCATGGCAACAATTCCGACCATTAATTCATCTTGCTTATCACTAAATTCGTCAATTATTGTATTTCTTTCGGCTTCACGAATTTTTTGAATAACAACTTGTTTAGCGGTTGCTGCTGCTACTCGACCAAAATCCTTAGGCGTAACCTCTTGTTCAATCGTTTCTCCTACTTTAATATCAGGAACAACCTTTTTGGCCTCTTCTGGTGTTAAGTGAATTCTTTCATCAAAATAAATTATTTCTGGTTCATCCTCAATATCATTTTCTTCCACACCTTCAGAATTTACTTCCTCGGATTTTGTTTCTACGTTTGAGGTACTAGCTGGTGCATCATCCGAACCACCATCAGTATCAACTATAGGCAAGCTCGTAACCTCCCCATGTTCATTAACTTCTACAACAGTTTTATAAGAATAAATGTGAATTTCACCACTAACTCTATCAATATCTACGCGAACATTTGATAATGAATGATAATTTTTCTTATATGCTGAAGTAAGAGCTAATTCCATCGCATCATAAATAATATCTTCGGAAATTCCTTTTTCTTTAGATAATAAATCAACAGCTTTTTTAAATTCTTTTGTATCCATTTTAGTCCCTTCCTTTCTCTTTTGAACAAACATCTAAAATGTATTTATCACTAATTGGATCTTCGGAATCCAAAATAGGGTTAACTAAATTGCTAATAATAACGCAATCGTCTACTGTAATTATATCTTTTTTATCGATTATTAGTCGTAAAAAGTTATTACCATCTTCTTTTTCATAAATAACTTCATCAAGTATATATCCTTTATCAGTTATTGCTGTTTCTAGCATTTGACGTATTTTATCTTCAATTCCCATAAATCCTCCATATTTAAATTTAAAGAGTGGGGAAATCCCACTCTTCGTCTTGCCTAAAACAATTATAACATAATAGGTATCAATTGACAACCTTTTTTTGATAACTTAATTAAATAATAACTTTATAGTGCTATTTTTTGATATTATTATAATTTATCTTTAATATTTTAATTTTTTCGTTTATAATATCTACAGGAGATGATTAATTTGAAACTTGATAATAAGGAAATGAAAATTTATATTTTAATTTTTTGTGCGATTGTTTTATACGCAATTTTATTGACATTAAAAAATATACCATTAATGCTTATAGGATCTAGTGAATCCTCTATATATAATATTATTTATCAATTTTTCGCAATTGGAAGTACAGGCTTGTTTCTTGTTAGTTGGCGAAATAAATCATATGAACAATTAATTGAGCAATTGAAAAAATATATCACAGGGTTAGGGGCTATTACCGTCTATTTTTTATTATCCGAATTACAACTTTTACCATTTCAACTTCTAGATATCGATATTACTAAAATTCCTCTTTATTTAAAAATTATTTATTTGTTATGTTATGAAGCAATTCTTATTGGTATTATTGTCTTGATTCATCTAAAAAAGTTAAAAGGGGATTTTAATCTTCTAAAGAATAATCATGAAATCTATTTTAAAAATTGTCTAAAATATTGGTTAATAGCTTTATTTATTATGTACATAAGTAATTTTATTATTTTTGAAATTCAATCTGGTTTACCAGCTAATGAGGAAATAATAAGACAACAATTTCAAGTTAGTCCTATATATATATTTATAAGTGCTGTTTTATTTGCGCCTATAATTGAAGAATTAATTTTTAGACAAAGTTTTCGTAATTTATTTCAAAACAAATGGTTATTTATAATTATTTCTGGGTTAGTTTTTGGTGGTATGCACGTTTTTACAGGCAATAATATATCTAAGCTTGATTTATTATATCTAATTCCTTATTCAGCGCCAGGTATGGCATTTGCATATATGCTTTATAAAACAGACAATATTTTTGTATCAATGGGCTTTCATATGTTGCATAATGGAATTATGATTGCTTTACAATTCCTTACAATTTATTTTTTATAATAAATTGTATTTTTTTAGTAAATATTTTTATTATTGTGTTAAAATAATTCTAGGTGATAAGATATGAAAAAACAATTAGATCAAGAATTAGAATTATCTAAATCAAAAAAAGTATTCAAAGTGTTATTTATAATTATCTTTTTTATCCTTTTAGTTTTTCTATATAGTCGATTTATTGGGACAAAGGGCTTAGTAGTTAAAGAATACAAGCTAATTAATACAAGCTTTGTAGATAACTTCTATGGTTTAAAAATTATCCATATATCTGATCTTCACTATGGTGAGACAACTAATGAAACCGATTTAAAACAAATCATCGAAAAAATTAATACATTAAAACCTGACGTTGTAATTTTTACTGGTGACTTATATTCTAACGGGCTTGAAGAAGATGCAAAAAATGAACTAATTGCAAACTTAAAAAATATTACAGTGAGCATTAAAAAATATGCGATTAAGGGTAATCACGATGATGAATCTTGGAACGAGGTTATGAAAGAAAGTAACTTTATTGACCTAAATAACAATATTGATATTATATATAATAATAATAATTCTAACATTTTAATAGCAGGGGTTAATACTAATGATGATATTAATGAAAGTATTAAGAAAATTGATAATCTTTTAAAAAGCGATAATAATCAAGAAACTAATTCTGATGTAATGTCAAAATTTTCATATAAAATACTATTACTTCATGAGCCTGATAAAATATTGGATTTTGATTATAATAACTATGATTTAATTTTAGCGGGACATTCTCATAATGGTCAAATAAGGTTACCTTTTATTGGTGCATTATATACTCCAGATGGCTCAAAAAAATATTATGATGAATTTTATGATTTGGGTAATACAAAATTATATATATCTAGTGGTATAGGAACATCAAAATTAAAGTTAAGATTATTTAATCGCCCATCAATTAATTTATATAGACTAACAAATAAGTGAGGTATAAAGTATGCGAACAAGAAGAAGGAAGCAAAAAATTAAAAAATTAATCATTTTGTGCTTGATAGTTATTATCATTATAGTTAGTTTAATTATGTTATTTAAAATGTTATTTAAAAAAGAAACTAATTTATTTAATAACATCAATAATTATCAAGCGAACTATTATGATGATTACATGAAATATTATGATAAAAATAAAAATAGCGACAAGGAAGATATTGTGAATTTTATCAATTACTGTAAAAATAACTCCTTAGATTATGATGAAATTTCAATAGATTTAATAAAATTTTATAAATTGAACAACTTCGATTTGGCTAATTTAAATAGATATTTAGATTACTATAAAAATCATAAAGATAGTGATTTATTACAAATTATTAATATTGTAAATAGCGATTTAGAAAGTGTTAGCTTAGAATATGGTGAAGAAATTAATATTTTTTTACTAAATTTAATTAATGAAAAATATTACATAAAAGATAATTTAAAAAGGTATATTAATTACTATCAAAAGATAACAGGTTTTGACTATAAAGAACCATATAATACAAAAGAAATTATAACTAATGTTAACGCTAACTTGGATTATAACTTTTATGAAAATACAGAAATAACCGATATTTCAAAGGATACATTAATGATTGTTAATAAGCATTATAAAATACCTGATGATTACAAACCTAAAAATTTAGTATATATTGATGATTGGGAATATGGCTATTGGAATTTAATTAGAGCTGATGTCTATGAAGAATTTAAAAAAATGAGTAAGGAAGCAAAAAAGGATAATGTAACGCTTTTTATAGCATCACCATATCGTAGCTATAATGATCAAAAGGTATTATATAATTCTTATGTCGCTAATGATGGGGTTAAAAATGCTGACACTTATTCGGCAAGACCTGGATACTCAGAGCATCATACGGGCTTAGCGATGGATCTAATTCCTGAATTTGGTTTACAATTAGATACTTTTGAAAATTCTGCTGGTTTTAAGTGGATGCAAGAAAATGCTCATAAATATGGATTTATTTTAAGATATCCAAAAGATAAAGAATATATAACGGGTTATATGTATGAACCTTGGCATTATAGATATGTAGGAGTTGATGCTGCAACAACTATCAAAAATGAAGGATTAACTTTTGAAGAGTATTATGAATATTACGTAAAATAAAGATAATTTTTATTATATATCAAAAGGATAAATACAAATATAAGTATTTATCCTTTTCTATTTCCTTTATTACTAAAGAGGAAGCATTAATATAAACATTTTATAGAATTTTTTATAATATATTTTTAATAATAGAAAATTGAGTAGTATTATCTTTTTTAGAATTTATTTTTTATATTTATATTGACTTAACCTATAATATATAATTAATTTTACATATTACCATTTTTGAATCTTTATTAACTTTTTAATAAGTTATGAAATATATGATTTGTTAACTGTTATAGTTGGACGAACGCCATAGCTATCCTTGAGCTTAAATTCATACGCCACTTTTATATCGAGAACAGCCCACGCTCTAGGTTGTGCTGGAGAAGAAGAATTAGCAAAGGAACTAGTCCAAAAGAAAGAATCGCATAACCAAACATAATTTTTGTCAAAGGTAAAACCATCTGTTGCTGTTGACGAATTCCAACTCGTCTTTCCTACTATTTGAGCCACTTCATCTGCTGTTATCAATATTGGATTTAAACTACTATTCCATTCTTCAGTATCGCTTGCTAGTTGAGCATTAGCCGTTACTGGAATTCTTGAAAGAGGGGACATATCAATGCTCCATGCTACTTGATATGTTGTATTATGGTCTAATATCATCGTATAATTTGTTCCATCATCAACATATGCATACCATTTCATACAACCTGTTTTAGTTCCTATATCACTATTTATATTACTTGCATCACACTTTTTATTTAAATCAGTTGGATCTAAATAAACAATTGCCTTAACTCCTGTATAACCATCACCAGTTGGCAATTAACTTGTTGGTCTTGTTAAACTTGGTGTTGGATTTGTTCCGCTTTCACCTTTTTCGCAACTAGCTATATCTCCTATATAATTACAATTAAAGCCATTAATATTTAAATTGGTTACTGTTATATTATTTCCATTAGAACCTATTTTTACTGTTCCACTCTTAGCCTTTGTTCCTTTATAGTCTAGCTGTTCTAATCCTTCTAAATTATATTCTGTTAAAGATGTTGAATTATCTAAGTTACATCCATCACTACTACAATTGAAAATTAGTTCTTGACTTGGTAGCGTACCATTATTCTTCAACATAAAATCAGTCACATAATTTTCAGCTGCTTTTACTATTCCATAGGTTGAATCTTCGGCTGCACTCTTTCTTGCTTTATATTAATTTCTTTTATTTATGAAAAAGAAAAATCTTTAAAATATTTCTACTTTAAAGATTTATTATTATAAAAATTTTTCGTTAATTTTCTCAAAGAAATTATAATTTTCTAGTCTTAAACACTTAATACGTTTTTTATTAACAAAGGTTTCAATTTTTTCAACATTATTATATACATTATTATCACCGTCAATTGTTACTAAAAGATTAGCGTTTTCTTTTTCTGGTATAATCGTTATAAAAGTATTTTCCGGTATAATAATGGAATTAATTAAACTACGATAGGATTTACTATTAAGCGGTGCGATTGGTGTAATTTGCAAAGTGTGTAGATTATTAGCTACAATTGCTCCACCAAAACTTAAATTATAAGCTGTCGAACCAGTTGACGTTGATATTAAAATACCGTCACCAACAAACTTCTCTAATTTAGCATTATCAACTTTAATATCTAATTTCGTTGTATTCAAATCTTTATCACGTAAAACAATTTCATTTAAAGAATAAAAAATAGAAGTATTATCAATAGTAACGATTTTTGTTTCTTGAATACCAATCTCATCTACTTTAAATAAATTATTGTTAATTTTATAAATAAAATCATCAATATCGTCTATTTTGATTTCTTGTAAAAAACCTAATGTTCCAGCATTAATGCCAACATAAAGAGGTTCACTTTTAAAGTTATTTCCTTTAACCATTCTTAAGAACGAGCCATCGCCACCGATAGCTAAACAAAGATCCGGACTTTCATTAACAATACAATATTTATTAGCAATTAATTTTTCACTAATAAGCTCCTTTATTGCCTGTGATTTTGCATTATCATTACAAAACAATTTAACAGAATTAATTTTTCTAGTCATTTACTTAAAATTTTCTTTTTTATTTTTTATTTTGTAATGAAATAATGCTGAGGGACGATGTCCGCCACCGGTTTTAACTTTATCAGTTTTTTCAACTTTATCAGCTATGATTCTTCTAAAAGCTGGGTCTAATAATTTTTTATCTAAAATAACTTCATAAACTTGTTGTAATTCCCCTAAAGTAAAATATTCTGGCATCATATTAAAAACAATATCAGTATATTCTAGCTTATTTTTTAAGCGCGAAATACCAGAAGCAATAACAATAGCATGATCAAATGCTAAATGGTCATTTTTAAGAACTTCGTAGCTATAACGATCTGTCGTTAAATCTCTTAAAGTTTTTTTTATAACAACACTAAATTCTTCCAGTTCATTATCAAAAGTAATATGAATTGATTTTTCATCTTCTAAAATTTTCATATTAAACCATGAGGCATTTTTAGGAATTTTTTCATTTAACATATTTTTATCAATTAATGCCATATAAGCAGTACTAACAATCCGCATTCTAGGATCCCTATTAACATTACCAAACGTATAAAGTTGTTCGATATAAATGTTATGTAAATTTGTCTCACTTGCTAAAATTCTTTTAGCTGCATCATCTAGTGTTTCCTGAATACCAACAAATCCACCAGGTAGACACCACTTATCTTTAAAAGGATAATCATTTCTTTTTACAAGTAGCACACTAAAATGTTTTTCACTAAGTTTGCGATAATTATCGGTTAGACTATCTGATACACTAAAAATAATAATATCTGTTGTCATTGATAATTTTTCAAATTTACTTGAATCATAATGTCTTAAAAATTCTTCTTCACTTTTATATTGCATAAAAAATACCTCCTATAAATTATCTTTAATACTAGGAAATAAATCATATAGATTATATCCTAGCAAATCATCAAAATATTTTTTTAATTTTTGAGCTTCAGTAATATGATAAACAGTATTTTCAAATACACCATATCTACTTATTAAATCTATTAATCGCTTCTCTAAAGTAACTGGATATTTTGTATTGATTAAATCACATAAATTAATTAATTTATCATAAATCGTATACTCATGATTTTTAATAAAATTAGTTCTAAATGGAATATCGTCAGGAATGCCTCCAGCAACACATTTGTAATCATTATTAAGATAAGAATGGGTTAAACAAATATTACAATATTCATCATCATAACCCAAATCTTTTAAATATTCATATCCTTTCATAGGATGAGATGTAAATTTAATAAGTTTCCCAATATCGTGGATATATCCTAACGCTTTAGCTTTTTCTTTATCCAAATTTAATGCTTCGGCAATTATATAGGCACTATTACCAACACTTATAGAATGATAAATCCAACCATCACACTTTGTTTTTCCTTTAGCACTTTCTAACATTTTAAGTGCTTCATCACTTGTTAATTTCATCTTATCACTTCCCCTAATATTTAATTTTATATAAGGTTAAATATTTTCTTATTATCAATTTGATTATAACACATTATAAAAAAAATTAATATAAAGTTATTGAAAAATATTAAATTTTGTAATATAATGTATATAGATGAACAAAAGTTCATAAAATAAAATTGGAATACCTAGTTTTGAGGAGTTAGGTACTATCCCAATTTGTTTAGAATGAGTACCGACTTATACAGTTGGTACTATTTTTATTAAAATGACTAAAATCACAATAATAAGGAGTCTAACTATTAAAAGTCAAGTACTTTTTAATAGAAAGATATAAATAGGAAAAAATCCCACGCCAAAAAGATTTCACAAAGTGAAATTTTGAAAA
>JAAWGF010000025.1 GCA_022795155.1 Bacilli bacterium
ATAAGAAAAATGTTGTATTATGTAAATGATTTACAAAGACTTATTTTGAGAAGTAAAAGTATTAGTTTGTAGTACCTTTACTTCTCTTTTTTTGAAAAACTAGAAAAAGGGAGATGATAATTAATGTATGATGATGCAAAAAAGATAGCAGGACTCTATATTAGAGTTAGCACAGAAGATCAAGCCAGAGAGGGATTTAGCCTACCAGAACAGGAAAAGCGTTTAAGGGCTATGTGTGAGTTTAAAGGTTATGAAGTATATAAAGTGTATGAAGATGCTGGAATAAGTGCTAAAACAGGTAATAAACGCCCTGCATTTGATGAGTTATTACAAGATATTAAAGATAAGAAATGTAATACGATTGTTGTATTAAAACTGGATAGATTAACTCGTTCTGTTGCAGATTGGGAGAAGATTTTAACATTCCTAGAAGAAAATGATGCTTTTCTAGATTGTGCTAATGACGATATAAACACGACTAATGCTAATGGTAAGATGATTTCAAGAATACTTACTTCAGTTAGTCAACAAGAAATTGAAAGAACAAGTGAAAGAACGAAGATTGGCTTAGCAGGAGCAATAAAGGTTGGACATATTCCCCACCAAAGTCCATTGGGATATAAAAGAAAGGATAAAACTTTAGTACCCGATTTAACAACAAAAGATGTTGTAATTAGAATATTTGAAATGTATCATAATGGCTTATCATATAAGAAAATAAGCAATGTTTTAAATGATGAAAAGGTACTAGATAAAACAAATTGGTATGATACTACAATTATGAAAATACTTCAAAATGAAATATATAAAGGTGATTTTATTCATGGTAAAAGAACAAAGAAACCTACTTATTATTCGAATGTTGTGGAACCTCTTGTATCAAAAGAATTATGGGAAGAATGTCAGGTACAAAAGAAGAAAAATTCTAGAAGTTATCAAAGAACACTAACTTACTTATTTTTACAGAAATTGAAATGTCCTAAATGTGGAAGAATCTTAGGTGGCAAAGCAACAACTAAGAAGAATGGTAATTCTTACTTCTATTATTACTGCAATGATTGTAAATTAACCATAAAAGAAAATGTAATTGAAGAATACATCAATGAATTTATTGATAATATTGTGGAATATGATTCAGTAGTAAATCAATTTTTCTTACCTATGATAAAGCAAAAGATAGAAAATCCAAAAGAGGATATTGAAAAGGAAATAAAGAAACAAAAATATAAATTTGCAAGAATTAGAGAGGCTTATGTAAACGAAGTATTCACTCTGGAAGAATATGACTTAGAACGAAAAAAGGTAGAAAATACCATTGAAGATTTAGAAGCAAAATTAAATGAATCAGAAGTTTGTGATGAGTTAAAATTTACTCCAGAAGATATTTTAGTTAAAAGGGATATAGATTTTATCAATTCAGTAAAATACCCAGAAAAGTATAAAGAATACAATAAATCTTGGAAAGATTTTACACGAGAAGAAAAAGCCAATTTAATCATGAATTATATCGAAGATATTACTCTAAAAGAAACTTACAATAAGAAATGTGATGTTGAATTTATTAAGTTTAGAGAAAGTATAGTTAATCCTTGTAATGATTTATATTTCAATGGTTATCTAGATAGAAAAGATTATGCAATATTTGGCAATGTGATGGGAACATTAAGATTTAGTGAATATCGTAATGATGATGAAGTATGGCAACATATATTGAGATTACGAGAGTTCTATGATGTAGGATTTTATCAAGCAACCTATAATACTGAAACATCAATGTTTTATTTCAATATAGATGAAGATAGTCAAGCAATCGTTAGAGTATTTCCTATGGAGAATTACAGAGAAATTGATCCTGATATGAAAATGAAGGAATATGATTTAGGTGTTCTTTATATAAACAAAGATAATGGAACAATTTTAGAAGATGAGGAAGCAGTATTCAAATATATTCCAGGCAAAACAGATGGCATACTTACAAGAGAAATAAAACCAACTATTGTGAAACCTGCTAATGCTATAGGATTAGCAGAATGTACTACCTACGAAGAAGAAACTTCCGAAGAAGTTGTTTCTTCCTAACCTTTATGTAATTTTGTTTTATTACGAAGTTTTAAAACAATATGGAATAAAGTAAAACGGATTCTAAGGTGTCCTTAGCCCACGAGGGCATTTTGCTATACTTGGCAAAATGCCTAGGGGGTTAAATATTTTGTCAAAGCCAAAATATACCTTTAAAAAAACTATAAAAAGGAGCGTGATTGATTATACAATTAGCATATTCATTTCATTTAGGTAGTGATAAGAATAAGAAAAATAGTAGTAAGGCAAGTGCAAAATCTAATGTAAGTGGAACAACCTCTAAAAGCAACAATGCAATACAAAATTCAGCAGGACTAACCAAGTGTGATAACCATAATTACAGAAAATATGATGATAGAGAATATGATATTGAAATAATTAGAGGAAGTTCTTCTCTAGTAGATGATGTGAAGAAGTTATACAAAGATGAATTTGATAAGGCCAAAGAAGAATACAATGCAAAACAAACAAGAGAAAATAGAAAAATCAAAGATTATTTCACTCATGTAAGTAATAATTCTAAAAGTGATCTTGCTTGTGAGATTATCATTGAACTTGGAGATAAGATATATTGGGATACAAAAGATATAGATTTTAAGAAAAAAATGACAAATGTATTTAAACAACAAGTCATTGATTTAGAAACGATATTACCTACCTTTAAAATAGCAAGTGCTATTATTCATTATGATGAAACAAGCCCTCACCTTCATATTGTAGGTGTTCCTATTAAAATTGGTGGCAAAAATGGTATGAAAAAACAAGTTGGAAAAAGTGATGTGTTTACCAAAGAATCACTTCGTAAACTTCAAGACAAAATGAGAGTTCTTTGTATTGAATCATTTAATAAAGAATATGGTCTTACTAACTCATTAAAAGGAAAGAAGAAAGGCAGAAATCGAGATTATCATATAACTGAAATGGATGACTATATGGAAATGAAAGAACAACTTGAAAAGAATCAAGAAAGTTTAGAAATAGCCAATAAAAAAGCATTAGAATTAGATAATCATACTATTGAAGTAAAAGAGATAATAAATGATTTAAAAACAACTTTAACTTCAAAAGAAAAATATGTTTTAAAACAAGAAGATAAAGAAAAATTATCATCATTTCTTGATTCAGTCAGTAAAACAAATGAAGAATACAAGAAGATTCAAACTCTTTCTGTTACTCTTAATAATGTAGATACTGAAATTAAAGAAAATCACGATAAAATTAAGACACTAACTGAAAACAATGAGGCCCTTGTTTTAAGAGTAGAAAATTTAACCAAGAATATCAGTAACAAAGATAAGGAAATCGAAGAATTAAAAGAAGAAAACCATTCATTAAAAAACACATTAGAATTTTGGAAAGATAAATTTTTACGAGTAATGTCTTTAATCAAGGATAAACTATTTGGTAAGGAAAAAGAGCGAGAAAAATACTTTGATGTATCAAAAGATTTATATAAAAAAGGCATTATTAAAGAAGATACATTTAATGAATTAAAAGATAAGTACAATTTTAGCAAAGAACATGATGATAAGGGAAAGGATGATTTTGAAATAGAAATATAGGATAATTACACTTTTTATGATATACTTGTAATATAGAAAACATTTAATTAATTGGAGGTTAAAAATGAAAAAAACAATCGTAATTACAGGTGGAAGTGATGGGCTTGGAAAAACTCTAGTAAAATATTTTTCTAATGAAAATAATGTTATTATTGTAGCAACAAATGAAGAAAAATGTAAAATAGTAGCAAATGATAATAATTGTACTTATAAAGTATGTGATGTAGCTAATTATAGTGTTGTTGAAAAAACTATTAATGAAATTGAAAACGAATATAATAAAATTGATGTTCTTATTAATAATGCAGGACTATGGATTCAAGAAGAATTGGATTCAAATGATAGCGACAGAATTAATTCTGTAGTTGATGTAAATTTACTTGGTGTGATTAATTGTTCAAAAGCAGTAATTCCTTGTATGAAAAAAAATAATGATGGATTAATTATCAATATCAATTCACAAGCAGGAATAAATCATAAAGCAGAAAGAGTTGTATATAATGCTACAAAATGGGGAGTGACAGGATTCTCTAAATCATTACAAGATGAAGTTGCAAAATATGGAATAAGAGTTACTGATGTAATGCCAGGTATGATGAAAACAGATATGTTTAATAAAATGAATATTCAAAAAAATATGGAAAATGGATTAGATACTAAAGAAGTTTGCAGATTAATACAATTTATTATAGATACCCCAAATGATGTGATGATTCCAGAAGTAGGAATTAAAAATATAAATAATTAAAGGAGGATAAAAGGTGTTAAAAAAATATGATATTTGGATAAAGGAATTTATGGATTCTTGGAAACAATTGGATTGGGAAAGGACATTACAAACATTAGATAAAAATGTAAAATATTACGAAAATCCAATAGATGAACCTTGTAAGGATTTCAATGAAGTAATAAGTTTATGGAATGTTGTTGCAGATAATCAAAAAGATATTGAATATACATATCAAATTGTAGCATATAATGAAGAAACTTGTATTATAAATTGGCAAATGACAAGAGTAATGACTAAAACTAATATAAAACAAGAAATAGATGGTATATTTCAAGTATCGTTGAATGATAATGGCAAATGTACTTTATTTAAACAATGGAGATTTACGAGATAATAATAGGAGGAAAGAAAAATGAAAATTGAAAATATTAAACCAGAGGGATATGTAATGAAAGGAGTTTACACACCAGCAAAAAAAATTGATTTAGGAGATTCATACTTAATATTTGTATCAGGTGTTCAGGCACCTAAAGGAGAATTTAATGAAGTTGCAACTGAGGATGTAGCAGAACAAACAAAATTAGTTTTTCAAGAAATAAGCGACATTTTAAAACAAGCTGGAGCAACTCTAGATGATGTTGTTAAAACTGTTATTTATTTAAAAGATATTAACGATTTTGAAATTGTATCACCTATTAGAGCAGAGTATTTTAAAAATTCTATGCCAGTTTCTACAATGGTAGAAGTCGGAGGATTTGTTAGAAAAGGATCAAAAATTGAAATTGAAGTTACAGCTATCATAAATAAATAGTTGAAAGTTAAGACTAAACACATATAGTCTTTTTTTGATATTTGTTAAATTTTATTAAAAATTGTAGATTCTGTGCTATAATATATCTAGTGATTGATTCTAATATCAATTTTCATTGGTAAAGTTGTAGATAACTTCCCCAACGGCACCAGATTGATAGGAAACTCGAACTTTTCGAGTAACAATAGAAAACGACTTGCCAAAAAGTCGTTTTTATGTTATCATGAATATGTCAAGGGAACTTGCATAAAATAAAAAAGGGAATATTCAGTTTTAGCGAGTTGAATGTCTACCCAAATTAAATTTAGTTCGACATTTAATCTGTATAAAGATTAAGTGTCATTTTTTTATAACTACTATCATAATGATAAGGAGAAATAAAATGATAGCAATGAGCTTAAGGACTTTCAAAATAAAAGTCTTAGTTTTCATTTTTATCAAACCTCCTCTCTTTTGTGAGATTTGGTAGACACTCAACAACTGATATTCCCTATAAGAATTATACTAAATAGTTTTATAAAATATAATAAAATTGAATGAATTGTGTCAGTTTAGTAAAAACACACTTACATATTGACAAATAGTCAATATAGGAAAGGGTTATAAGTATGTCTGAATTAACTATTGTAATTGATAACTGGGGGCATAAAGAACTAAAAAAGTATTTAATGTCTTTAAAAGGGATTTTAGATGTTGAAATTAAAAATGATGAACAACTAGAAGTTTATTTAAAATATGATTCTAATTTAATAACTCCTAAAATAATAAAAATGGAAATTATAATGTTCTTAAATATCGTAAAAATTCCTTCTGTACTATCTTTTGATAAGTATCCGAAATTTGAAACATATAATTATACAATAACTAGAGATGATCTTTGTTGTGAATATTGTTATAAAGGAGCAATAGAAGATTTGTTTGAAATAGAAGGAATAGAAACTGTTAAAGGAAATTTCAATGAAGATTATTTATTTAAGAAATATGAAGAAAGAGAAAAAATTATAATAAACATAAAATATGACCCCAATTTAATAAATACTGAAGAAATAAAACAAATTCAATTAAAATTAAATATATAGAAAAAGTTGTTTGACGTCCTTCCTTAGGGCACCATTACTGCAGATATCCGAACCCTTATGGGTCGGTTTTTAGTTGACAAACAAATTGATATACATTTTTAATAAATATGCAAAACAATTAGACAAAGTGTCTGAAATAAATAAAGTTATTCCAGTATAATGGAATAACTTTACAAAAATTATATATAATAGTATAATGTAAATGAGGTGATTTGTATGCTTATTAGAGAAAAATATTTATCTAAAATTAGGGGATTTTATCATACCGAATCATTAATAAAAATAATATATGGAATGAGAAGAAGCGGAAAATCAGTTATTTTAAATCAAATAATGGATGAAATTATTAATTTGGGTATTAATAAAGATAACATAATTTATATCAATTTTGAATCATTAAAATATGATTTTATAAAAAATGCAAAAGATTTATATAACTATATTGAGTCATTAAAAGTTAATGATAATAAATATTATGTTTTTTTAGATGAAATACAAAAAATTGAAGATTTTGAAAAAGGAATTAATTCTCTTAGAATTACAAACGATTATAGTATTTTTATTACTGGATCAAACAGTAGAATGACTTTACTTGAATTATCAACCGATTTATCTGGTAGATATGTTAGTTTCAGAATAAATCCATTATCGTTTAAAGAAATAGTTGAATTAACAAATACTAAAGAAAAAGATTACGAGAAATTATTGTATGATATTTTTAAATGGGGTGGTCTGCCTCAAAGATTTTTATTTACTAAAAATGAAGATAAAATCAGTTATTTATCTAGTGTATATGATTCAATTATTTTAAAAGATATTGTAGAAAGATTGGGAATAAAAGATATAGCATCATTTAATAAAGTACTTCAATATGTATTAGATACTGAAACTAGAGAATTTTCAAGAGATAATGTGATAGAATATCTAAAAAAAGAATATCATGAAATAGCTAATGATACTTTATATAATTATTTAGAAGCTTTTTCATCAACATTTATTATGAATAAAGTATATAGATATGATATACATGGTAAAAACATTTTAAAAACATTAAATAAATATTACGCTAATGACTTAGGAATTAAACAAATTAAAACAAATAATGAAGTAGCTAATTATTCGGTGGCTTTAGAAAATATTGTTTATAATGACCTAATAGGAAAGGATTATAAAGTATTTATTGGTAAAACTAAAAAAGGTGAAATTGATTTCATTGCATCAAAATCTAATAATTTTAAGTATATTCAAGTATGTTATGATTTGTCAGATGAAAATACAAGAAACAGGGAATTTAGTGCTTTTGATGACATTGAAGATTCTGAAAAATACATAATTACTTTAACAAAAGAAGACTATTCTAACAATGAAGTTAAACAAATAAATATTTTTGATTTCCTAATGAATGATGATTTTTAATATAATCTATTACCTAAGTATTGCTGATAAAATTAGAAAATGTTAAAATAGTTATAGAAGTTGATACTATAGAGTGGTACAAAAAAATTATTGTATAAAGCGATTGGTAAAAGATATGAATAATAATGTATTATAGTTAGTTATAATTTTTATAAATCAATAGTAGAATCAGTGAAATTTCTCGTAAAAAACTATCTTTTTGATATTTGGAATTATGTTATGAACAATTTAATTATAACTTTATAATATTAAAACTCGGATTTTTAACAAATTCGAGTTTTAATGTATTCTGAAATATGTTAAAATGATAGTATAATTTATATATTTATTAGTTAGTAATAGAGGATGTATTATGAAAGAAAAACCGATAACAACATTATTTATGTTAGAATCACTAGATGGAAAAATTAGTAGTGGAAATAGTGATGATCTTGATGTTGATAAAGATTGGTGTAGAATAGTTGGCGTTAAAGAAGGATTATATCAATACTATGAAATTGAAGCAACTACAGATTTTTATTCCTTAAATACTGGTAGAGTTATGGCTAAAATTGGTGTTAATGAAAAATCAGACTATCATGATAAAATTACTTGCCGATTTATCATTATCGATAATAAACCACATTTAAATGCAAAAGGCATCGATTATATATGTCATTTAGTTGATAAACTTATTCTTGTAACAACTAATAAAAACCATGTTGCGTATTCATTACAAGAAAAATATGATAATCTTGATATATTGTTCTACGATACTTTAAATCTAAATAGTTTATTAGAAGATATGAAAAAGATATATAATGCTGAAGCCATAACTATTCAATCCGGTGGAACATTAAATAGTAAATTTTTAAGAGATAACTTAATTGACTACGTAAATATAGTTATTGCACCATTATTGGTAGGTGGGAAAGATACTTCTACTTTAATAGATGGCGAATCAATAATTTCTTCTAACGAACTTAGTAAGTTAAAGGCTTTAAAATTGATTGAATGTAAAGAATTAAAAAATTCATATATTCAATTAAAATATAAAGTGATAAAGTAAAGAAATAATAACTATTAAAGGATGGTTTAAAATGATTGAACAAAAGATAATGGATATAATGGATATAATGGATACAATAGAATATGGTTTTTTAGATGAATTTGGAAACAACATATTATATAATACTAAAAAATGGGATGATGAATTTAATGATTTTTATTATCTATTATCACCAGAAGAATTATTAGAAAAAAAGTGCGGTGTATGTTGGGATCAAGTTGAACTTGAACGAAAATTATTTGAAGATATTGATATTAAAGTAAAAACTTATTTTATATGTATTTATGATGGAGACAATTTACCATCGCATACTATTTTAACTTATGAAAAAAATAATTCATTTTATTGGTTTGAACATTCGTGGAATACATATAAAGGGATTCATAAATATACTAGTGAAAAAGAATTATTAAAAGATATAAAACATAAATTTATAAATAGTCACCAATCTTCGAAAAATGCCTACACTTTTGTATATGAATATCAAAAACCACCTGAGCACATTGGTTGTATGGAATATTACGAATATTGCGAAACACAAAGACTAGTTAACATGTAATTAATAAAGATGCTGATATATCTAAAGGATTATTAATTTTAAAATATATGTATGAAAACGAATTATTTAATCTGTTTGATAAAAGTACGGAAAAATATAAAGCAAGAATTGATTAAATGAACCATTATATTTTTATTTAATGATTGGAATATTGAAAAATATAGAAATAGAGTTGAAAACACATTAACTAGAGAAGAAATAATTGATGTTCTTAATATTTTTCGTGGTGAAAATGGGACAAGTTATATTTATTTTTTTAAGTTTCCATTATATAAAGAACTTGGAAATAAAACAGATGAACTTTTAAATGTTAAAGATACATATAGAATTAATATTAATGATGAAGAAGTACAAAAAAATATAAAAGATATATTTTATGGTTATGATGAAAGTAATAGTGATAATAAAATTTTAGATAAAGATTATTATGAAAATATAACAGAAGAAGAGTATTTTAAAAAATATGATGATAGCCTAGTTATGAACTTTAGTAAACTAAATCATATTTCTATAGTATTTAAAGATGATTATTGTCCAAGCTAGATGATAAAGTTAATCAATTTATTAATTGGTACGCTGAGAATAGTGTAGGTGGTTATACGGATATTGGTGCATATCATGCTCCAAGAGATATGAGAAATTTAATTGAAAAAATGGCTGTTTGGTATGAACTTAGGTATCCTGATTATGAAATTAACCGTTTAATGCCAGGTTCGAGTTGTGATAATATTAAAATAAATGATGTAATGTTTAAAGATAATCAATATTTTAATGGTTTGCTAGAAGATGAAAATTCTGATGATAAATATTTGGATTGGGATTATTTTTATAACGCTCATGCATTTTTTAGTGCATTACCATAGCAAGAAAAATGGATATTTTCTAAATTTAATTATCCTAGTATAATTTATTTAGATGATGCAGGCTATTCAGACGCGCATTTACATTTAACTAAAAAAGGTATTGTTAATCAAGCAAAGCAAATAGGAGTATATACTAAAAATGCTATTAAAGATAAAGAGGTAGAAGGGTTAAATCTAAAGCAAGTTGCCCAATTATTAGCAAAAAGAGGTATTATATTACCAGGAGACAGTGAATTACATCAAATTATTAAGAATGCTGATAAACATATGTATCGAAAAGAAGAAATGTTAAATTGCGTGATGTACCGAATAATTGAACGTGGTGGTAATAGAATTGGTCCCCGTCGAGCATTTTTATTCGCGAAAGAATTTAATAGAAATATAGATATTCCAATGATTTATGGTATTGATTATTCTGATCCTGGGTTAGAATCTTTTGTAAAAATGTATCTTGATGCTGGTGGCTCAAAACAGCCATCTTGTTTAATAGGATATTTTAATAGAACTAGCGATTGTGCTAATTTCAAAACAATAACAATTGAGGAAATAATTGAGCAACGACACATCAAAACAACTGCAGAGTCAAAAGAACAAGAATTAATTAAAGAAAAACAAACTGAATTATTACAAAAATTAGCAATTACCTTATATAATCAAATTGATCAATCTGAATTAGAAGAAGAAAAGGTAAAACAATTAAGGTTAAAAAGAAAATTAGAAAAAAGTCGTAAAAATTAAAGATATTTAAAGTTAAAACCAGATTATTGTAGTTTGGTTTTTTTATTCGTTATATTGACATTACTTTTATTTAATGTTAATATATTTGACAATTGAGAGGTGTGATAATGGGCAAATATACATGTGATGGAATTAATTTTAATACCTTTAAATTATTGTTTGAAACTAAAAGTGATGCTACAATTGATATGCAACTATCGGAAGGCCTTTATCAAGCAGATAGATTGTCGTATTATCAGCATACTTTTATAAATAATATAGTTTATAATTTAATTTTAAATCCTATCTTTTATCCAAATATTCATTGGCATTTAAATAACACATATACTTATACTTCAAAAGAGGAAAAATTTGCTTTTAGATTGTTAGATAGATATCTAAATAAAATAATCAAAAATAACAATTATATAAAACAAAATCTTTTATTTGAACAAAAATATTGTGGTAGGGCTGGCACCTGTAGTTATTCAATTATACTTGCTTGTTATCTAGAAAATTCCAAATTAGTAATTGGTAATATGCCATGTAAAAATGGTGAAAAAGTTTTGCATCGATTTGTTCAAGTAGAACATAATGGACAAAATTATATATTAGATATAGCAAAAAATCTTATCATGAAAAAAGATGATTACTATCGAATTTCACAATTTGAAGAATTAGGTACAATTGATAGTACAGACTTAAGAGCCATTTATAATTTTTGTTTAGAGGCAAGACTTTGTGATCATACTGCTATTATAAGTATGTTTGGAAAAGAGATATTAAATGAATTAGACAATAAAAAATTAATAAAAGAAAGAAATACTAATATTCCAAACTTTAGTGGTTTGTTTGAATAATAATATGATATAATATCAAAAAAGGAGATTTTAAAAAATGAAAAATAAAGAATTTTTAGATTTTATTGATAATACACCTAATGCATATATTTGCGTTAAAAACTTAAAAGAAAAGTTATTAAAACTTGGTTTTAATAAATTATCTGAATATGAGAAATGGGAAAATTTAAGTGCTGAAGGGAAATATTTTGTTACTAGAAATGATTCGTCGCTAATTGCGTTTACAATGACTGATTGTTATGAAAATGTTGGTTTTAATATTGTAGCTACTCATAGTGATTCACCAAGTTTTTCAATTAAGACTAATCCTGATACCTTTGAAAATGGTTATTTAAAATTAAATGTTGATGAATATGGTGGGATTATTTATTATAGTTGGTTAGATAGGCCATTATCTATTGCTGGCCGTGTTATGACCCAAAAAGATGGTATATATCAAAGCCAAACTATTAATATTGATGAGGACTTATTGGTTATCCCTAGTCAAGCAATTCACCAAAATAGAGAAGTTAATAAGGAAAATAAATTAAATCCTCAAGTTGATATGTTACCATTTATGAGTTCAAGTAATGATGATTCTTTTATTAAAGTAATTGATAATTATTTAAAAAAGCATGGAGAACCATTTGATAAAATATGTGATTATGATTTATATTTATACAATCGTGATAAAGCAAAACTTTTTGGTATAAATAAAGAATTTATTCTTGCTCCAAGATTAGATGATTTAGGTTGTGTTTATCCAGCCTTTGATAGTTTTAAAAATTCAGCTATAAACAACAATCACAATTTCAATGTTTGCTGTGTTTTCAATAATGAAGAAATAGGGAGCTTAACGCAGCAAGGTGCTGATTCTGAATTTCTAATGGACACTTTAAAAAGAATTGCTGAAGTTACTGGCATTGATTTACTTACAGCATTACGTAACAGTATGGTTATAAGTGCTGATAATGGTCATGTTATTCATCCTAATGCCCCAAGCAAAAATGATCCGACTAATAAGGTATACTTAAATCAAGGGATTGTCATTAAAAATAATCCTCACTATACTACTGATGCTTTTACTTCATCTTTATTTAAAGGCATATGCGATAATGCGAATGTTAAATATCAAATGTTTGCTTGTCGAAATGATTTACGATGTGGTGCCACTTTAGGTGGTTTAAGTCAAAGACATGTTTCAATTGATTCTATTGATATTGGATTACCACAATTAGCTATGCATTCAGCAAATGAAACAATGGGTTCTAAAGATATTCAATATTTATATGATGCTTTATTTGAATTTTATAGTAGCTATTTTGTTAGGAAAGATAATAAAGTTTATATAAAAAAATAGGTTTTATAAAGGTTGACAATAGCATAAAAGGTAGTTATGAATTTAATCTATATGAGATGAAAATATAGTTTAATTAAAATATTAAAAGAAAGAGTAATTAAAAAATGCATTAATAAATGTAAAATCACCATATTAATAATGGTGATTTTATGTTAATTAGATTAGGTTATGTATCAATAAGTAAAACATTAGAAAGCATGGTTAATTTTCATAATATAACATATACAGAATTTATGAAAAATAATAATTTAGAAAAATTAGATAAAGTTATTAAGGAAAATTTTAATACTCTAACTAATATTTTAAAATATAATCAAAAAAATAATATCCATTTTTACCGTTTAACTTCTAAATTTATTCCTTTAGCAACTCATAAAGATTTAGAATTGAATTATATTGATAAATATCGTAATTTATATCATGAGGTAGCAAAATTAATTGGTGATATTCGTATTGATACACATCCTGATCAATTTACCGTTTTAAATAGCACTAAAAAAGATGTATTAGAAAATACTTTTCGAATCTTAGAATATCATTATAAAGTTTTAGAGGCATTAAAAATCAAAAATCCTATTATTATTTTACATGTAGGTAGTAGTGTTTTTGGCAAGGAAAATTCTATTAAAAGGTTTATTCATAATTTTAAATTACTACCTGATTATTTAAAAAAAGTAATCGCTTTAGAAAATGATGATAAAATTTATAATTTAAAAGATGTTTTAAATTTATGTCAAACTTTAGAAGTTCCATTTGTTTTTGATTATCATCATTATCGTTGTAACAATGAAGGTGAAAATTATTTAGATTATATGGAACAAATATTAGCGACTTGGAAAAATATAAAACCAAAAATACACTTTTCTTCTCCTAAAAATAATACCAAAAAAGACTTTAGAAGTCATAGCGATTATATAAACTGTGATGATTTTATTTCCTTTTTAGAACAAATGAAAACTTTTAATACTAATATTGATATTATGTTAGAGGCTAAAGCCAAAGATGAAGCTATTTTTAGGTTAACTAGACAATTAAAATTTAAAACCAATTATAAATTTATTGATGATACATCTTTTATTGTTTAAAATCTAAATAATAAAGGATTTTTTTGTATTCTTCTAACTTTTCTTCATATTTCATTTTCGAAAATAGGGGAGAAGTAGATGGTAAATAAATCGGTTTAATACCTGTTTGTTTTTCCAAATATTTTATATACAGATTAGTAGCTTTTTTACCCGTTGTAAAAATATATTTAATTTGTGTTTTATTTAGTATTGTTTTAATATCATTAACTTTAACATTTTTTATTGATTGATCTGATGATCCTTTTATATCACAACTTTTAATAACATCAAATAAAGCGATATGTTTGTCTAAAAGGAATTTTTCTTTATCAGTTATTGTTTCATTAAATAAATCACACATTATTGGCCAAAATTGATTTTGAGGATGAGCATAATAAAAATTATTTTCACGAGATTTAACACTAGGAAAAGAACCTAAAATTAATATTTTAGATTGTTCATCATATATCGGTTTTAAAGGATGAGTTATTTTCATATTACCACTTTCTTTAACTATCTTATTCTTAATTTATACAATCTTTGAATTCTATCTATATCACTATAAGTATCAATTAATTCAGCAAATTCCAAACCAAATTTTTCAAATAGATTTATATGTTTAGTAAATAAATATATTTCTTTAAAATTTCTAATATTTTTAACATTTCTCATAACTGACTCTAATAATATTTTACCATATCCTTGTTTCCGATAGTTTTCATCAATATAAACATTTGCTAGCCAAGGATATATATTTGGTCTAACATCTAAATCATCGTATCTAAATTGATACATACCAATAATTTTATTATCTAAAAATAAACCGTAAGTTTGAGGTAACTTATTTTCTTGCATATTATGTGTCATAAAACATTTTATGCCATCAAAACTATATCCTTTATCTTTTCCCCACCAATTATACATTCAAGTAGTTATTGTATTTAAAATATTTGTATCAACATTAATTAATTGCTTAATTTTTAAATTAGATAGTACGTTTTTATTATTGATTTTAAACCCTCCATATATTATATAATAATATATAACAAATTTTTAGATAAATTGTTGTATCAAGAACAAATATTTACTACAATGATTTTGGATATGCTTAATTATCGTTAGGTGCACTCTTTTACATTAATTTGCAAATGAGGTGATAGTTATGGCAAAAAGAGAATTGACTCAATTTATTATAATTATCCTTCTATTTATTTTAGTATTTACAATACTATCTAAATAGAAAAAGCACATTAACACTCGAACTAGAGTATTAGTGTGCAAACCAATTGTGGAATGTACCTAACCCTACGAAAGTTAAGTATATCCTTTTTTTATTTTATGAAGAACATTTCTTCTATATACATAATAACACAAAAGTTATTGATTAGCAAGAAATATTATAAAATGATTGGTCATAATGGAAAACAGTGTGTTGAAACACCTGCTTCAGTTAATATTTTAAAAGTTTCTTCATCAGGATATTTATTAGCATATACAACTTTTTTTATTCCAGCATTTATTAAAATTTTTGCGCAAATCATACAGGGGGACTTTGTTACATAAATAGTACTACCATTTATGTCATTCTTATTGAATAGAGCATTTAAAATAGCGTTTTGTTCCGCATGGACTACTTTACATAATTCTTGCCTTTCACCAGATTTTAAATTTAATAATTTTCTAATACACGTTTTTTCTGTACAGGGTTTAGTTCCATTAGGCACAGAATTATTTCCTTTTCCTAATATTATATTATCTTTAACAATTATAGCGCCAACTTTACCTTTAATGCAATTGGCATTTTTAGCTTCTTCTAAAGCTTCTAACATATATTTTTTATCTATTTCATTTATCATATTTATCTCGTATATATTTTAGGAGATTTAGCTGCATCTAAAAGAATCTCTGTTGCTTCAAGCCAACCATTACGCCAATCATTACCAGCTTTAAAAATATTTTTGCTTTTCGCATCTTCGATTGTAATATTTCTATTATGATAAGCAGGAAATAAAATTTTTATTGGTATATCATTATTTAGTTTTTGTAATCGATCATCCATTTGGGCATAAGCTTTAAATAAAAATTTAGAATCTGTAAAAATATAATTTTCTGGTTTGATAAAAGGTAAATTTTGCATTAAAAAATTATATTTATAATAAAACAATTTACCGGAATTAGGTTTATCAAAAGGATTTATACAAGAAGAACAAGGATATATATTATAGTATTCTTTTATTTTCATTAAACTTTCGATAGCGTATGGCAAGACTTCGGCTTTTTCATATAGATTTATTGAAGCTAAATATTTATTAAATTCCTCAAATCTTTCCTGAGGTATTATTGCTTTATCAATATAATACTCAGTAAAGTCATCTATTTTATAATTAGTTCCTAAAAAGTCGTTAATGGCTGGTAAGAAACCAGAAAAGCAAAAAACTTCATCGATATCTAATAGCAAATCCTTTTTTTCCATAAAATTATCCTCCTACGTATTATTTTAAATATTATTTATGTAAATTAATCTTTTTGTTTTACTTTCGCTATCTTTATCATTTGTTAATTTTATTGTATCCATTTGCATAGGGCATAGGTGATTAAGTGGATGAAGGAGTTTAGGCGCACAATTTTGTATTTTAACAATCCCACCGCTTATTAACATATTGGTGCCACTAGATAGTTGTCTATATCCACGAACATTATTGGGGAATAGTGCTTTTTTAGGGCTAATAATACCTCTTTTCCAACTACCTATACCAAAGGGTATAAGACCATCATGGTCATGTCCACCAATTAATAAATCATATTCTTTTAATAATTCAACGTTTCTTTCATCATTAGCATATTCAGGAGAGTGGATTAGTCCTATTTTTGGCAGATTATTTGGCAAATTTTTATATAATTCTTCCTTTTGTGAAAATTCTCTATAAAAAGCATCTAAATCTTCTTTATGCTCTTGCTTTTTGCCATAATAATATTTTAGTGATTGTAAGTATCCCATAAAGAAAACTTTCGAATCAGTATAAGTCATATCATTTAATAAATAAAGATTATTGATTTCTTTCATTTTATTAAAAAAATCTTTTTTATAATCAAAATATTCTGATTGTTTTTCTTCAGTTACATAATCATGACTACCTAATATAACCATTGTAGGAGCAATCTGGGCAGTCATGTTTAGTAATTTTAATAATTCCATTTGTTTTTCAATTTTTGTTAATTCTGAAGGTGCATCTACTAGATCTCCTAAAAAAACATAATAATCAGATTTTTCTTTTTCTAATTGTTTCATTATAGGATTAAGTTTTTTACTTCCAATGGTTTCACTTATGTGTAAATCACCTAGTGTTGTAATTTTAATATTAGAAACTACATGGGGATTATATATAACTAAATCACTAATTTGTAAATAATTATCCATAAATAATCTCATATAATCATTCCATTTCTTGGATTTATTATAGATATAGTTAAATAAAAAGTCAAGGTTATAAAATTAAAAAAAACAAATTTAGCATAGACTAATAAATGCAATAGCAAATTTATTAAGAATAATGAATAATTAGATAGAAATCGATAAAGTTCTGTGTTATAATACTAGATATTATGAAAGAAGGTTTATAAAATGTATGAAAAATATTTAACCCCTGAACAAAATATATGTGCCGCTAGAATATTTTTGAATACTTTTGGTCTTACTTTAGAAAATAAAAACAATATTAATGAAACTTTAAAATTAAAGATATTTGATAGAATGATGAATGAAGTAGGCGAATTATACTTTAACAATGATAAAATTATGATGTCCGCAAATTATAATGATAGTGTGTTAGAAGCAAGTTTTGATAGTGCTAAAACATGTTGTTTTGCTGATATAGAGAGTAATAATGCTTTATTTGGTCAATGGGCTAGCGAAATTGTTTTTTTTATTCAAAAACAAAATGGTATAAAATTATCGGGGTAATTTTTAATAGGAGCTTCAGTTGATTCTGAATTAGGAATCTCTTGTCTTTGTCATCCTTTAATAAATTGTGAAGTTGCAAATAAAGGAAAGATTACCTTAAAAATATTAAGGGATGGAAGGACATTTGGACTTGAAATTGATTCTCTAAATTATAACGAAACTATTGGTATATCACCTTGGAGTGATCTGAATGGTTTTATTAAACATATAATCACAAATGACAAATATAATTCAAAAAGGTATGAAAACGAGTATAAAAAATATATGGGAATCTTTTCAGCAGGTGAAGAGTATAAAGATAAAATTAAAATATTTTCATTAGAAACAGAATGTGAGAAGGAAATTTCTTCAAGAATTGAATTTGTGACAAAAAATGGCGATGATGAATCTGAAGCACTTGTAATTCAAAAAGGAATGCTAATGCAAGACTTAAATCCTGACATGTTTGATAAAATTAAAAAATTAAGAGAAATATTATTAATTGGTGATATATCTTTATTAGATAATTTAGTTAGTGTATGTTATGATAGTTATACAGATGAGGAATTGAGCGCTCTATTGGATTTAAATAGGCAAAAAATGTATTATCAAGATGGTAGTGATAGTTTAATTAACTCTTATTTTGGAATTGGTAAAAATAGTTGCTTTTTTTCAAGTGAGGAGCATAAAAGATTATTAAAGAAATATTAAACTATAAAAAGTAAAAGATTTATTCCTATATAGACATTTATTAATTATTTCAATACGCAAATACGTTTTTCTAATTAAAAAAATAAAACTACTTTCAATTTAATTTTGAGAGTAGTTTTTATATTAACTCGAAAAGTTCGAGTTTGGTATCAATCTGGTGCGAGTAAGAAAGTTATTTCAAACTTTTTTGCTAAATTCAGTAGAGAGTACAATGCTTGTATCAATTTCTAATATTATTTTAGCACATAATATATATTTTTGCCACTGCCAACAGCTTCAATAATATTATTTTTTATCATATTACCAATAATTGTTTTTGCTCTAGTTGAAGATACTTCCAAAAGTTTCTCAACTATAATTCTATTAATTTTAATATTATTTTTTAAGTATTCAATGATTCTTTCTTCTTGCGATAACATTGATGGTATTTTCTTATCGGTAACTTCTTTATAATTGATATTATATAGTGTTACTTTAAATACATTTTCTGTACTCAAAATAATTGGTTTTTTATCAAATGTTTCATAACTTTGAACAATTCTTTTTATTCCAGTTCCAAAACTTTCTACATAATTTAATCTAAAAAATATATTTACTAAATTCTTGTTCCTTGTTTGGGATATGCCCTCATACAAATCATCAATTTTCAATCCTTTAACTAATCCTCCAAGAGAAGTTATTTCAAAGTGGTTGTCATATAAAGAAATAAGTATACTGCCAGAATAATTATAATCTCTATGTATAACTGCATTAAGTATTGCTTCTCTTAAAGCATATTCTGGATAATCTCTTGTGTCAATTCTTTCTAAACCAATTATTTTGCCCGCTATTCTATTATAAATATTTAGATAATCATTGACTTCATTTACCTGTTTTAACAAAGAGCCTGTAAATTCTTTCCTGTCTTTAAAATTAATATCATTATTTCCTTCAAATATGGCACATTTTATTGAAAACGGACATTCATCTGATAATAATAATCCTAAGTTAGTATATTTATTATCTAAATTAATAATATTTAAAGTTTTTAAAACAGTATCATTAATATTAATATTTTTATCATTAAAAATTTTTGCTATGTATTCAAAGTGAAGATTTTGATTATTTGATACTAGTTCTTCAAAAGACAGATTTTGGCTATCAATAATTAATTTTTTTATTATTTCTTCACTAGCAGGAACACTTGTATTACCACTTCTTAAATAAACACCTGTAGGTTTTAATCCTTTATCTGAAAGATAATAAGGTTTATTTGGAGCATCTAAAATTTCTAAAATTATGATTTTCTTTTCGTTAATTATTTCTTGTTTTATATTAGTATATAATGTTAGATTTGATTTAATTCCATCCTGTATCATTCCACTAAGAGATTCTATATCTTTTTTTATATTATCTAATCCTATTATATTACCATTATCATCAATACCTATATAAATTTTCCCACCGCCTGAATTTGCAAATGCAACTATTTCTTTTTTAATTTCTTTAGTTAGTATACTTTTTAATTCTGTATATTCATCTTCTTTATACATAATTATTTTCACCTCAATTATATTATATGCAATATTTAAATAATTATCAATATATTCGGTCACTTTTCAGTCACTTTTCAGCCACTTTTCGACCATAGTATCTAAAAGTATTTAAAAACCGAACTACAAGAGTTCGGATATTTTTAATCTGGTGCCCGAAAGAGAGAAGTACAACAACCCTTTGAGCAAAAGAAATAGTTAGTAATAAACTTAACTAACTATAGTATATCATAAAATATTGAAAAAAAAATAAAAACATGGTATAATCTTAATAAGAGGAGGAAAATTTATGACTAAAATATTAGGGGAAATTAATGGTAACTACTATTCTTTAACTATTGATGGAAAAAATGAATTAGTAGAGGAAGTTAATAGCAGAAGATTTTATAATCGAAATAAAAAATATGATGATGATAATTTTTCATCAATTCTTGAATTTATTATTAGAAATTTTGATAATCATCTTGAAACTGCTTTAGGAGAAAATGTAAAGCCAAATGCAATTCCACTTGATAGACATCTTAGAATTTCTGAAAATCGAAAAAAGTTAGAAGCTTGGTTCGAAGCTGTTGCTAGTTATTGTAATAGAGAAGATTTAACTGGAGATGATATATTAAGCTATTTTTGTAGTGAGGAATATCAACAAGGAATTATCAACAATGAATTTGTTGCAAATATTAATGGTATGACAGAAATATTAAAAAGAAATATTGGGCTTGATAATAAAGAATTTTTAGATAAAATAAAAAGTATTAATCCAAGACCTATGAAAAGATAATAAATATCTACATACATTCATTGATTTTGTCAATGTACAAGTGTGTTTTGCTAAATTGACACCATTTAGTATTTAAGGACTACGATTTTAAAAATAATCGTAGTCCTTTTCTTCGATATAGTTAATTCTATCTCTTTTGTAGTATCCTTAACAATATCATTTATATCAGATTCACTATATAAACGATTATTATAATATTCTTTTAATTGTTCACTAACTAAATCTTTTTCTTTATCTTTTCCAAATAAGAGTATATTTCTAAATACTTCTTTTAATGCTTGTAATAGTTGAATAATAAAATTTTTAAACGAATTATTATCATTTTCTAATTTCTCTATTTTATTATTTAAATAATTGATTTGATTATCTTTTTCATCATTAACTGCTAAAAATGCTTTGTAGTACTTAATTTCTTTTTCTAACTCTTTATAAATTCTTTCACTTTTAGCAACCTTATTAACTGCCTCATTTGCTTGTTTTAAATAGTCCATTAACTCTAAATAAGTATCATAATCAAATACTATCTTCTTATTTAAAATACCTTTGGTTTTTCTCTCCATTTTACTAATAAGTGTTCTATATTTTCTGTTGAGTTCCCATTTGGCATTATCTAAATCTTTATTAAAGATTCTTGTTACTTGTTTCAGTTGTCTTGGGCTAAGGTTTTTTGCACCTGTGTTTTTTTGTCCTCTTTCTAGCTTAAATCCATTTTTATTTAATCGGTTACAATATTTATCTTGTAATTC
>JAAWGF010000026.1 GCA_022795155.1 Bacilli bacterium
GAGGTCAATAGCATCGCCATTCTGAGCATTCCACGGACATCTCACAGTGATACCGTCGATTATTATATTGCGGCTGTTGAAAGGATGCACATGAAATTTTAATTATTTTGTTGGCATCATCTTGATTAACTGTATTAATGTCTAAATAAAGAGTTTCAAATTTGTATTTATTTTGAACTTCCGTTAAAATAGGAACAAATTTAACACAGAAACCACAATCTGGACGTCCTAGATAAATAAGTTTAGTCTCATCTCCTTTATAAGCATCAATAAATTCATTAGCATTAATAGCTTTGAATTTGCTAACATCGTAATCAGCTGTTGCTTGCGTACTAGGTGTAGTTGATTTATTATTTTCATTATTTGAATTTCTACTACCACTATTTCCATTAATAGCTGAAATAATAATATTTAATGCTAATAATGCAATTATTATGTATAAACAAATTAACATTTTGCTAAAGATAGGAGTATTATCATAAGTTATAGTTTCTTTAATAATTGTATTGTTTTCACTACTAATATTATCATTTACTTTAGTTTTTTTAGTACTTTCTCCGTTTTTTGCCATATATTTTTACCTCCGATATAATTTTAGCATATTCGCTAATTTGTTTCAATAAAAAACAATTATTTCATCAAATTTTCATTTAGCTTAGTTTCTAAAAATTTTTCAAAAACAGAAAGTCCATAATCAGAATTATAATAGTTAGGATATTCGTTTAAATGGGCTAGAGCAATCTTAGCTGTTATTTCTAAATTATCGTTTGTTACATTTGTCTTTGGATTAATCAGTCCATGTTCTAGTTCAATATTAATACCAGTTAAAAATTCATTAGCTGAGAATTTATCAAATGTTATTCCCAACTTATTAGCAATATAAATAGCGTCGTTAAGATTAAACATAAAATCACCTAATATATTAGTATGCAATCAAATAAATATGGTTAATTTGATAAAAAAATAGTGAAATAATTACTAATCTGTGATATTATATATATGTTATAAAATGGAGGAAAAAATGAAAAGAATAATTATTACATTAGCACTTTTAACTAGTTTGATGGTAGGGTGCGGGAATGATGAAAAAGTAATTGAAAATGAAAATTTAGAAAAAGTTGATAATCAGGTTAATGATAAAAATCAAAATGATATAAATAAAGATTATTTTATTGAAATTAGCACAACAGAGTTTAAAAATAAATTTAATAGTAATGAAAAAAATGTTTTTTTTATTGGTAGAGATACATGCCCAGCTTGCAAACAGTTTAAACCAACTGTTATTGAATTTTCGAATCAAGAGAAAATAACAATCTATTATGTTAATATGACTGATGCAACTGAAGACGATTGGAATAGTATTTTCTCAATTGTTAATGTTGATTATATTCCAACAATTGTGATTAGTAATAATTCCCAAGTTTTATATAATGAGCATGGTTTAAAATCATATGATACATTGAAAAGTATAATTAATGAATATATTAATGGGTGAGGATATGAACGAAAATATTATAAAAGAGATTAGTAATAATTTAAATATTAAGATTAATCAAGTTGAAGCAGTTTTAAAATTATTAAGTGATGGAAATACAATTCCTTTTATTGCTAGGTATCGTAAAGAGGCAACTGGGGCTTTAGATGAGGAGATTATTCGAAGTATTAATGAGGTATATGAATATCAAGTTAATTTGCTAAAGAGAAAAGAAGATGTTATTCGTTTAATTGATGAAAAGGGGCTACTTACAGACGAATTAAAAATTAGTATTATGAACTGTAGCAAACTAATTGAAGTTGAAGACTTATATAGACCATTTAAAGAAAAAAAGAAAACTAAGGCAACTGAGGCTATAAAAAATGGTTTAGAACCTTTGGCCAAAATGATAATGTCTTTTCCTATTAACGGTAATTTGGAAGAAATGGCTAAAAAATTTATAAATGATAATATTAAAACGACTGATGAGGCTATTATGGGGGCTAAATATATTATTGCTGAATGGATTAGTGATAATGCTACTTATCGTAAAAGTATACGTAATTTCTTTTATCATAATGGTATTTTAGTAAGTAAAAAGAAGAAAAATGCACTTGATGAAAATGCTACTTATGAAATGTATTATGATTATAGTGAGCCAGTGAAAAAAATTAAAGCGCATCGTATTTTAGCTATTAATCGTGGTGAAAAGGAAGGGGTATTAAGTGTTAATATTGATATTAGTGAAGAAGATATTGTATCATATTTGGAAGGTAAATTAATTAAAAATAACGCATCTTTTGTATATGAAAGTATTATCGAAGCTATTCGCGATAGTTTAAAACGTTTAATATTACCTAGCATTGAAAGAGAAGTTAGAAGTGAACTTAAAGATAATAGTGAAATAGTAGCGATTGATAATTTTTCTAAAAATGTTGAAAGTTTATTATTAACACCGCCAATCAAGGATAAAGTTGTGTTAGGATATGATCCAGCTTTTAGAACAGGGTGTAAATTGGCTGTTTTAGATCCAACAGGTAAAGTACTAAATATTTCGGTCATTTATCCGACTGAACCGCATAATAAAATAGATGAAAGTAAAAAAATCGTTTTAGATTTAATCGATAAATATAATATAGATATTATTGCAATTGGTAATGGAACCGCATCTAGGGAGTCAGAGGCATTTATTGCTGATTGCATTAAAGAGACCAATAAAAAGGTTGAATATATAATTGTTAATGAGGCTGGTGCCTCTGTCTATTCGGCATCTAAGCTTGCTATTTCCGAATTTCCTGATTTGACAGTTGAAAAAAGAAGTGCGATTAGCATTGGTAGAAGATTACAAGATTCATTATCTGAGCTTGTTAAAATCGACCCGAAAAGTATTGGCGTAGGATTATATCAACATGATGTTACAGCTAAAAAATTAGATGAATCACTTGACTTTGTCGTTACTAAAGCTGTTAATCAAGTTGGTGTAAATATTAATACAGCTTCTCCTTCACTTTTAAAATATGTTTCTGGTATGAGTAAAAGAGCAATTGATGAATTAATAAAATATCGTGATAATAATGGTAAAATTAAATCCCGTGATGAAATAAAAAAAATTAAGGGTATGACTGATAAGGTTTTTGAACAATCAATCGGTTTTATGCGTGTTATTGATGGGACTAATCCTTTAGATAAAACCTCGATTCATCCGGAAAATTATGATGAGGTATTAAAATTATTAAATTATTTAGGTTATTCGTCTAATGATATTGGAACTGAAAAATTGCGTTTAGTATTAGATGATATCAAATTTTCGGATTGTAATTTAAATATTGATAGTTATACTTTTGAGGATATAAAAAAGTCTTTAATGCAACCAGGACGAGATCCAAGAGATGAACTTCCTAAACCAATTTTAAAAAGTGATATTTTACATGTCGAAGATTTAAAAATTGGTGATAAATTACAAGGCACAATTAGGAATGTTGTTGATTTTGGGGTTTTTATTGATATTGGGTTACATAATGATGGTTTAGCCCATATTTCAAAGTTGACGGATAAGTATTTACGACATCCTTCTGAAATGTTTAGTGTTGGCGATATAGTAGATTGTTATGTAATTGGTTTAGATAAAGAAAAAGAAAAAGTTTCATTATCATTAATGGAAGAAAAATAGGGGAGATTTTATGAAAATAAAAAAATTTGCGCAATCATGCTTAATGATTGATTATAAAAATGTTCGAATTTTGGTCGATCCGGGAAGTATTGATTATTTTGATGGACTTTTGGATTTATGGACTAGTGTTAATATTATTATTGTAACTCATAAACATGCCGATCATTGTCATGCTGGTGTAATAAAGAAAATAATAGAGAGGGATAATGCCGTTTTGTATACAACTAGGGAAGTTTTAAACGCTTATCCTGATTTAAAAGGTATTGCAATTAAAGTTGGAGATAAAATAAATTTTTCGAGTAAATTCTCCGTTACGATTACAAAAGCAATTCATGGATATTTACCATTTATGAAGGATAATGAAGTTAATGAAAACATTGGTTTTATAATTGATGATTCAATTAATAAAATTTATGTAACAGGCGATACAATATCATTTAATAATGATTATAAATGTGACTATTTATTTATTCCTTTTTCTAATCATGGAGTTACAATGGGTATTTATGATGGCTTAATGTTTGCAAAAGAAACAGGTGCGAAAACAATTATTCCAATGAATATTGAAGATAAACATTATTCAACTAATGTTAATGAATTAGTTGAGACAGCTGAAAAACTCAAAATGGGTTTAAAGGTTATGAAAGCTAATGATGTATTAGAAATCAATTAAAAATAAAATCTTTAAAAATTTTTTTAAAGATTTTTTTAAATACAGTTGACGAACAAAAATTCGTATGATAATATTTATTATGAAAGATGGTGATTTTTTGAAAATATCAAAGATAAAAAAAACTAGTAGTGGTAAATATAACTTGATATTAGAAAATAATGAAAAAATTACAACATATGATGATGTAATATTGAAAAATAATATTCTATATAATAAAGAGCTTAATACTGAACAATTAAATAAATTAAATATTGATACCAAGTATTATGATATTTATAATAAATGCATTAGACTCATTAGTACTAGGCTGCGTAGTGAAAAGGAAATTAGTGATTATTTAGATAAAAATAATGTTACTGATGAACAAAAGGATATTATTATTTCTGAATTAAAAATAAATGGTTTAATTAATGATAGAAGGTTTACTAAAGCTTTTATTACTGATAAATTGAATTTTAGTACTAATGGCCCAATTAAAATTAAGAATATGCTAATTGAAAATAATGTTGATGTAGCTATTATAAATGAAGAAATGGAAAATGTTGATAAACTAATTTATTTAGATAAGATAAAAAAAATAATTGATAGAAAAATAAAAGCTAATAAAAAATATTCTAATTTTATGTTAAAGCAAAAATTAATGAATGATTTAATTTTGTTAGGATTCTATCGCGATGATATAAATAGTTGCCTTAATAATGTTGATTTTGAAAATAACGATTTAATTGAAGATAATTATGATAGTTTATATAAAAAGTTATGTCTCAAATATACTGGTAATAATTTATATAAAAAAATAAAAGAAAAATTATATCAAAAGGGTTTTTCATTATCTGAAATAGATGATATTCTTAGTAAGAAATTTAATTGCTAAGTCATTTATTATTGCTATAGTATAAAAATTTTCATAATGTATTATAGAAAGGAAGGATCTTTCTATGAATAATTATGAAAGGGCTTTACAAAAAATTAAATGTGATGAACATTGTAAACCATTATGTTGTAGTATAATTGGTCCAACTGGTCCTACAGGACCAACGGGACCATCTGGTGGCCCAACAGGCCCAACAGGCCCAACAGGAGCAACAGGCCCAACAGGAGCAACAGGCCCAACAGGAGCAACAGGGCCAACAGGAGCAACGGGGCCAACAGGAGCAACGGGGCCAACAGGAGCAACAGGGCCAACAGGGCCAACAGGAGCAACGGGGCCAACAGGGCCAACAGGGCCAACAGGAGCAACAGGGCCAGCCGGAAGCAATGCAAATTCGACAACTTGTTTTTGTGTAGATCAAATGCGAAACGTAATACAGGAGATAATACAATTATATCCTAATGATAATTTAATTATTGCAATGGAAAGTGGCAATAATGTAAGTGGTAGGCCAGGTTCACTTTTACCAGCACCAAATAATAATCCAAATTCTGGTTTGTTTCAGTTGCTAAGTAATCAAGGAGTACCAGAAGAGGCTGTTTCAATATGTAGGATTGCTTCTATTACAATCACTAGTAGTACGTATAATGATGCAATTACATATTTGCCAGCGCCTATACCATTACCAACTGGATGTGATGCCAATTGTGAGGCAGCACTACGTTCATATTTACCAGTTGGAACATCAAGTGTTGATATTAATGCTGGTGGTCAAACTGTTGCACAAGGAACCATTTTAAAAAGTGAGTATGGTATGGTTGTTGTTGTTGGGCCAAACAATAGTAATCCAGCTTTTGTTTCCTTATGTAAAGCTGAGATTGTTAATATATAATTATAATATGTTATGTATACTATAGTTTGTAAATAAAAATGTTTAAATTAAAATCTTTCCATGATAAAATAAGAGAGATGGAGAGATTTTTATATGGAAAAAATTAATAAAGGTATAGAAAGATTACCAAAAAAAGAGAATTTCCTAATGAAAATGCTCTCAATTTTAATAATATTTTTAAAATTATATTAAGTATATAATAAATTATATTTATGTGGTTATAATTACTAATCTAATTGTTTACAAAAGCTAAAATTTTGCAAAATAATTTAATTGTGTAAGCCACTATGGTGGTGTAATAATGTTTATCTGCAATGAATTTGTTATTGCTAAAAGCTATAACTTGAATATTAATTCAAGATTTGAGTATGTAAAAAAATCGATTTTAATTAATCGATTCTTTTATTTGTAACTTGAAATTGTATCATCATAAACTTTTTTTAAATCACTATCAATAATATTTAAATTATGTTTTTTTCTTATATCAGCCCAATATTTAGCACTTAAATTTTTATCAGCTTGTAATTTGCTTTCAACTAATGTTGTTAAAATATCATCTTTAGTATCATCTAAGTTAGGCCTTTCATTTTGACTAACTCTTAAAATAATATGATATCCAAATGAACTTTTAACTGGTTCTTTTGTATATTCACCATCTTTTAATTCAGCTGATGCATTCCAAAATTCTGGAACAACACTATTTTCTCCAACTTTTGTAAAGTCTTTAATTAGACCACCTTCACTAGCTGATCCAGTATCAGCAGAATGTTCTTTAGCTAAATCTTCAAAGTTTGCTCCATCGTTTAATTGATTAATTAAACCTTTGGCATAATTAAATGCTTCTTCTTCTTTAGCTTTTTTCTCTTCATCACTCATATTGCTTGTTGTTTCAGGTTTTATTAAAATATGTTTGGCTGTAATTTCTCCAAAAATATTTTCATCATAGTACTTTTGGACTTCTGAATCTTCAATTTGTTCTTTAGCGTAATTTTCTACAACTTTATCTTTTTTGTATTGTAATATGATTTCTTCTAATAATTTGTCTTCTGATTCATATCCAGCTTGTTTCATAGCTGATTCAAAGTCCATTTGATATAATTCATATTGATATTTTAAATTTTCAAGTTCTGTTTTAGCAAATTCTTTAGCTGCATCATCTGTTTCAATTTCTTCATTAGCTATATGATTATCAATCATATTTACTAAGAATGATGTTCCTGAAGAATTTTTAAGGTCGTTATAAAGTTCATTAGCAGTAAAGCTCTTTCCATCAATTTCTGCGATAACTTCTTCACCATTTTCTAATTTTGGTATTTTTCCACAGCCTGTTAATAATAAAGAACAGGCAATAATAGTTAATAATTTCTTTTTCATTTTATCTCCTTCCAATTTGTAATACTATAATTTAAATGCTTAAGCTTACATGTATATGATAACAAAAATAATAAAAAAATACAATAATTAGTTGTAAGTATTCACACAATTTTCAAAATTCCATACAATAATGTGAAAAGACAAAAAAGGAGGAATGAACTATGTGTAATACAGGAGTTTCTGGAGCTGCTATTGTTTTAGTATTATTTATACTTTTAATTATTATACTTGGGGCATATATTTAAGCCTAAAATAGGGGGTGATATAAGTGGCATGTCAAAATTCTGGCAAATGTAATAACAATTGTAGCAAACAAAAATCATCAACTAATCAAGTTTCAAATTATTGGATTATAATTATTTTATATATTTTACTTGCGATTATAATTGGATCTTTTGTTAGTTGGTATTAAAAGAGGTGAACCTCTTTTTTTTTACAATAAACTATATGTGAAAAAAACAATTTAAATACAAGGTTTTATTGTAAAATACTAAATTTTTTGCATTTAAAGTATTTACAAGAGGGGGATAAAAGAGTAAAATAGTGGTGTACAGTGGACAAAAGTGGATAAAAGTGGGTGATTTTATGCTAATGGGTGAGTATCATCATACAATTGATGAAAAAGGTCGATTAACAATTCCTTCTAAAATTCGTTATGAATTAGGTGAGGGCTTTGTTGTTACAAGAGGTTTAGATAAATGCTTGCCCATTTATCCTAAAGAAGAATGGGATAATATTATTAGAAAGTATAAAGAATTACCGCAAACTAAAGATGTTCGAAATTTTATGAGAATTTTTTTATCAGGTGCAACCACTTTGGAATTTGATAAACAAGGACGTATTAATATTCCATCACCACTTGTAGCTTTTGCTAATTTAAAAAAAGATTGTATTATTATAGGCGTTAATGATCGATTAGAAGTATGGAGTAATGAAAACTGGCAAGAATTTATTAATACTAATGAGGATAATTTATCTGATATAGCTGATAATCTATTTGCTTCAAATTTTAATATTTAAGGGGTGGCTCATGCATAAGAGTGTTTTACTAGATAGTTGTTTAGAATATTTGAATTTGCAAGAAAATAGCATTATTGTTGATTGTACTTTAGGGTATGGTGGACATAGTAGTAAAATACTTGAGAAAGTAAAGAAAGGTTTTTTGTATTGTTTTGATCAAGATATTGAGGCTATTAATTATAGTAAAGAGAGGCTTATAAAGGTTGCTTCAAATTTTGAAATTATTCAGAGTAATTTCGTCAATTTAAAAGATGAACTAAGTAAGCGAAATATAGCCAAAGTTGATGGTATTTTATTTGATTTAGGGGTATCATCACCACAACTGGATACAGATTATCGAGGCTTTAGTTTTCATAAAGATGCCCCATTGGATATGCGTATGGATTTAAATAACAAATTATCAGCTCTTCAGGTTGTTAATGAGTATTCATGCGAGGATTTAATAAGAATTTTTCGTGATTATGGAGAAGAAAAGTATGCTGTATCAATAGCAAAAAAAATAATTAGTTATCGCCAAAATAAAAGTATTTCAACAACTTTGGAATTAGTTGAAATAATCAAAAGTGCTGTGCCAGAAAAATATCGACGTGAAAAACATCCAGCTAGAAAAGTGTTTCAAGCTATTAGGATTGAAGTTAATGATGAATTAAATGTTTTTGAGCATGCTTTAAATGATGCTTTGGATATTATTAAGGTTGGTGGGCGAGTATGTGTTATTACTTTTCACTCATTAGAGGATAAAATTTGTAAAAAAATATTTAAGGATTATAGTGAGATTGATAAAGCAATAAGCAAGATGCCTATTATACCTTTACAATATCAGCCTAAATTTAAAGTTATAGCTAACATTACACCCAATAATAATGAATTAATTGAAAATAATCGAAGTCGAAGTGCTAAATTGAGAGTCATAGAGAGAATAAAAGAGGGATAATATGAAAAAGAAAAAATTGCGAAAGATGAAAATTACTAAATTTGAGAAATTGTTATATATGACAGCTTTTTTGTGCTTAATATCAACAATGGTTTTTAAAATATTTTGTGGAGCTAGCGTTGGTCATTTAAGTATGAGTGTTGAAAAGCTAAAATTTGACATTAGTGAACAAGAAAAGAAAATAGAAAGTTTAAATATGCAGGTTAATGAATTGACATCTTTTACTGAAGTTCAAGATGTTGTTAAAAATATGGGATTATCATATAACAATCAGAATGTCATCATTATTAATGAATAAATAGAGGTGTTTAACTATGAAAACGAATAAAACAAAAGGTAGAAATTGGCTTTTCCCCAAAAGAGTTTTTATTTGTTTTCTTTTTTTAATGTTCATTTTATTTATTCAATTATGTTATTTAGCATTATCCCCTAATATTTATGGCATAAATATGAAAGAATTCTCTTCGAATCGAAATACAGTTACTAATATTTTACAGTCTAATCGAGGAACTATTTATGATTCTTTAGGAAATACATTAGCTTCTAATGTTACTTCTTATACAGTTATTGCTTATGTTAGTCCTAGTGTTACTGGGAATTCTAAAGTTCAAAAACATGTGACAGATGTTATTGCTACCTCAGAAGCGCTTGCCCCTATTTTGGATATGGATGTTGAGGTTATAAAAAAACTTTTGAATGATGCTATTAATAAAAATGCTTGGCAAGTAGAATTAGGACCAGGTGGAAGAAATATTACAGAATTAAAAAAGGAAGAAATTGAGTCTTTAGGTTTACCAGGAATTGATTTTGTTGAATCGACAAAGAGGTATTATCCTAATGGTGATTTTGCTTCATATATAATAGGGTATGTAAGACGATATGAGCAAGAAGTTAATGATGATGGTATTGATAAATTACAATATAATTTAGTTGGTGAAATGGGGATAGAAGCACATTATGATAAAGAACTGAGTGGTAAGGATGGTTCATTAACTTATCAAAGGGATTTATCTGGCTATAAAATTCCAGATACACCAGAAATACTTGACCCGGCTATTGATGGTAATGATATCTATTTGACGATTGATGCAAACATCCAAAGGTTTGTTGAGTCTTCTGTTAAAGAAGTTATGGAGAATAATAATCCCGAATGGATGACGTTAACAGTTATGGACGCTAAGACAGGTGAAATTTTGGGGACTTCGGCAACACCATCTTTTGATCCTAATATTAAAAATATTACTAACTATGAAAACCCTCTTATTTCAACTACTTATGAGCCCGGTTCAACAATGAAAATATATACATATATGTGCGCAATGGAAACAGGCTTATATAATGGAGATGAATTATATCAGTCTGGAAGTATTCGTTTTACAGATGATGAGGTAAAGGATTGGAATATTTGGGGTTGGGGAAAAATTAGTTATGATAAAGGTTTTGAATATTCTAGTAATGTAGCTGTTTCTACTTTGATGCAAACAATTTTAGATAAACAAAAATTGCGCTCATGTTTAGAAAGTTATGGCTTTGGAGAACAAACTGGAATCGAACTATCTAATGAGGCTGCCGGTAATATATCATCGTTTAATTATCCAATTGAAGTGGCTAATGCTTCATTCGGACAAGGTATTACAATTACGGCTGTTCAACAATTACAAGCATTAACAATAATTTCTAATAACGGTAAAATGTTAAAACCACATATTGTCAAAAAAATTGTTGATAGTAGTACTGGTGAGGTTTTGTTTGAAACAAAGATTGAAGAAAGTAAACAAATTGTTAGTGAAGAAACAGTCAAAAAAATAAAGAAATTAATGTATAATGTTATTAATAGCGATGATCCTGTAGCTACAGGAAAGAATTATAAAATTAATGGATTAGATGTTATTGGGAAAACAGGTACAGCACAAATTTATGATAATAATCAAGGACGATATTTAGATGGAGAAAACGATTATATTTTTTCATTTGCCGGAATGTATCCATACGATGATCCACAAATAATTGTTTATGCAACCATGAAAAAACCTAGTAATGGTGCTAGTAGTGGATTAGTAGCCGCTTCAAAATCAGTTATGGAAAGTGTTGCTAAATTTAAAAATATTTTTAATGATAAAAGTAATATTGAAATAGTTGATACATATGAGATTAAAAATTATAATAATATGTCTTTAGAGCATGTCAAAAATGATTTAGATAAGCATAGTTTTGATTTGGTAATTATTGGCGATGGTAAAAAGGTTGTTGATCAGTACCCTAAACCAGATACGACAATAGTTACAGGCGATAAGATTTATTTAATAACAAATGGTCAAAACATAGTATTGCCAGATATGTTAGGCTGGGCGTTAGCAGATGTTAAAAAGTTTTTTGAATTAACAAAGTTTAATTATACATTTGATGGTTTTGGCTATGTTTATGAGCAGTCAGTTGCTAAAGATACAGTCTTAACTAATGATATGACTGTTAATTTAAAATTAAAAGATAAGTTTTTTGATAATCAAGAAAATTTAAATACTGAGTAGATATCAGTATTTTTTTTTGTATGGAGTCAATTGCTAATATAATAATTTTATTGTTCTGTATATCCTGGTTTATTTAAAAAGATATATTTATGTTTTAGCTAAAAAATATGTAAATTATAACGTGTAAAAATATAAAAAAGGTGATATAATTTTATTGTAAAAGGCAATTATATATAATCTGTTGATTAGATTGGAGATGTAATGATGATTAAAAAAATATTAGTATATGGGGATTCTAATACCTGGGGAGATAATTTTATAACAGGCAAAAGAATTGCTGATGAAAGGCAATGGGTAAATATTTTAGGGAAAAAATATGATAAAGAATATCTTTTTTTACAAGAAGGATTACCTGGGCGTTTAGCAGGAAATGAAGAAACCATTAAGAAATATAAAAATGGAAAAGATAACTTCTTTTCAACATTTAGAACTAATGCGCCAGTCGATACGGTTATTATTTCTTTAGGGACTAATGATTTGCAATTAAAATATAATAAATCAAGCGAAAAGATAATTAATGATTTATTATGGTATAAAGATATGTTAGAAGAAAGTTTTAATGATGTAGATGATAGAAAAAAATATTTTAATGATAAAATGCCAAAGATAATATATATATTACCAATTAATTTTGATTATCAAAAAAATGCTAGTGGAATATTTGATTATGAGTGCGAAAGGAAGCGACAAGAAATAATTGAATATTTTAAAAGTATAAATATAGATATAATAGTGACCAATGATATAGATTTATTTGAAGATGGTATTCATTTGAGTAATCAAGGACATGAAACAATGGCTAGACTGGTTGAAGAGGCATTATAATTATGAATAAATTTGAGGAATTGAAAAAGTTAAGAAATCAAGTTAATTTAATTATTAAAAATATTGATAATTATCCTAAAGGGGAAATTAACGTTTTAGTTTCAAATCATAATTGTTTGATGGATATTTTTTATCTACCAATGTCTTTGCCAGAAGAAATAATAAGCTTCATAAGTGCTCGTTTAGTATATAAAAGTGAAAGCGATAGAAAGGATGTTGTCAACAAGTATCTATATGCTATGCCAATTGAGGCTCATGGTGGTAGTGTATATTCTAATATATGTTTAGAGCAAGCTACAAAATTTTTAACAAATGGAAAAAGCATTAGTATATTTCCTGAAGGTGCTTATGTTCATGATAAAAAAATATTTAAAGGACGTACTGGTGCTAGTAGGATTGTTTATAATGCAAGAAATATTGGAAAAAAAGTTAATTTAGTTCCGATTAGTATTTACGTTTCTAGAAATGATGATTTAGATAGTTATAATAAAGTTGGCGATAATGTAGAAGTCACTATCTTACCAACTATTGATTACGAGGAGGCATATTATAATTATAAATATTCAGAAACTAAAGAAGAAATGAATATGTTTTTGCATCAACCTATCGATAATGCTATGCGTTGTATTGCTAATAGTTTGAATATCCCTTACGATGATAATTATATAGAATTAAGGGCTAAAGGTAATGTAATGTTTGATGATGGCTCTGTTGTTGATGTTAATATTGCTCAAAATTCTGAATTTGTTAATAGATATAATAATGAGCTAAATGGTAGATTTTTACGATTATTAAAAAGTATGGGTAAATGAATAATACAATTAAATTAGTTAAACATATCAACTTAATTGTAAATTATTAAAAATATATTTTTATGTTAAACTAATGATTATTTATAACTAATTCTTTTATTGACTAAATTTTAGTATCATTATAAAATTTTTTTAAGGGGTTATTTTATGAAAATATTGTTTATTTCTGATATTCATGGAATAGTTAAAAATTTGAATCATATAAAGAAACGTTTTAGTGAATTAAATTGTGAAAAGATAGTTGTTTTAGGAGATTTATTTTATGGATATTCTAAAATAGAAATTAATTTTTTAGATGTTTTAAATTTTTTAAATAGTTTTAATGATAAAATAATTTGTATGAAAGGTAATTGTGATTCTAATAGACATTTAATAAATTGCAATTTTACTGTTAATGATGGCTTATTTGAAATTAAAATAGATGGGTATAATTTCTATTTTAATCATGGTGATATTTATAATTATAATAATTTAGGTAATATTGAGACAGGAATTTTAATATATGGTCATGAGCATAAACCATATATTCGAAAAAAGGGGAATGTTTTATGCATAAACACGGGTTCAATATCTTTACAAAGAGGTTATTTTTTAGAAAGTTATTTGATTTATGATAATGGTAATTTTATAATTTATGATATAAATGATGAAATTATTGATGAATATCATTTAAGTTAAATGATATAATTTATGATATTTGTTTCTAAAAATCAAAATTTATGATATAGTTAATTAGAGGTAGATAATATGGCTAATGTAGTAAATGAAAAATGTCCAACATGCAATGCACCACTTAAATATGATGCTAAAAAAGATCAATTTAAATGTGAATATTGTGCTAATGTTTATTCTTTAGAAGATTTAGAAAACTATAAGAAAAAAAATGAAAATTTTAAAAGTTTAGAAAAAATGTCTGATATGGATGGATATCGTTGTTCTAGTTGTGGGGCAGAGATTATAACAGGAGATAATGTAGCTTCAACTTCTTGTGTTTATTGCAAAAATACAGCGCTTATTAAAGAACGGTTAACAGGTTTATATGCGCCTAGTAAGATTATAACTTTTAAGTATAATAAAGAAGATGCTATTAATGCTTTTAAGAAAAAATGTAAAGGTCGATTACTTCTTCCTAAGCAATTCAGTGATATCAAAAATATTCAAGGGATGGAAGGACTTTATGTACCTTTTTGGCTATATGATTGTAATAATGATGCTAGTTTAACTGCTAAATGTACTAAGGTTATGTCTTGGTCTGATTCAAGATATCATTATACAAAAACGGATACTTATAATGTATCAAGAGCTGGTAATTTAGATTTTGTTAGAATACCAGCTGATGGTTCTAGCCGCTTTGATGATACTATCATGAGTGCCATAGAGCCATTTAATTATGAAGAATTTAAAGATTTTAATATGTCATATTTATCTGGCTATATTTCAGAAAAGTATGATGTTGATAGTGAAAAAGCTTATAATGTTACTGTTGATAGAATAAAGGAAGATTCAAAAAGGTATTTACTTGATAGTATAGTGGGATATACTACAAAGATTACTACATCAAATAGTGATCGTCTTAAATTAAATAAGACTGATTATGTTTTATTACCAGTTTGGGTGCTAAATTTAAAGTTTAAGGATAAAATTTATCATTTTGCTTATAATGGGCAAACTGGAAAAATGGTTGGTGAGATTCCTGTTGATTTTAAAAAATTAGTTTTAACAATTATTATTAGTTTTATAGTACCTTTTATTATTATATTACTTATTTTTGTTTCGCAAGGATATAGGTGGTAACATGAGAAAATTTTTAACGTTTTTTATAATTTTATTTTTCTTTATTCAAAATGTCGGAGCGACTGTAACTACTTATGAAAGAACTACTGATGATTATTTAGTTCCCAATTCAATTACTGTCACTTCTAGTAATAAAAGTTCAATTTTAAAAACACCAGCTGTTGATGAAAAAGAAAAAGTTTATGATTTCGCCAATTTACTTAGTAGTAGTGAAGAAGAAAATTTGTATTTAAAAATTAATAATTATATTGAAACTAGTAATTATGATTTAGCAATTGTAACAATTAATTATAATAATAAAGATAGTGCCATGGAATATGCTGATGATTTTTTTGATTATAATAATTTTGGTTTTAGTTCTAAACGTGATGGCATTTTAATTTTAATTGATATGGATAAAAGAAAAATATGGATATCAACAAGTGGAATGGCTATAAAAATGTATAATGATTCAAGAATTGATAATATTATTGATGCTGGATATAACTATTTAACTAGTAAAGATTATTATAATTGCTTAATTAAGATGATAGATAAACTTGATAGTTATTTTATAGCTGGTTATCCTAGCGGCAATAATAATTTAATTATTGATGATAATGGAAATTCTTATTATATTAAAAAAATCCCGTATATTTTAATTTTTTTGATGTCTGGTGTTATATGTGCCATTACATCATCAATTTTATATTGTAAAACTTCATCAAAAATAAAAAAACAAAATACAGTTACTTATATTAATCCTAATATTACAAATATTATAAAAAATGATCAATTTGTAACAACATACACTTCAAGAATAAGAATTCAGTCTAGCTCTGGTGGTGGAAGCAGTTTTCATTCTAGTAGTAGTGGAAGAAGCCATGGTGGTGGTGGAAGAAGTTTTTAAATAAATGAAAAATAAGTGTAATATTTTTATATTTATACTTATTTTTTTTTTTATTCATAAAATTTTATGAGGTGTTATCATGTTCGTAAGAGATTATCATAAAAGAATTAAAATTATATTGGTTGTAATTGTTTTATTATTTATTTTAATAATAGGTAAAATATTTTATATTCAAGTATTTAGCTATAATAAATTAAATGATTATGCGAATGATTTATGGAGCAGAAATTTACCAATTGAAGCAAATAGGGGAATTATTTATGACCGAAATGGCGTCGTTATTGCTGATAATATCACGACAACATCATTAGTATTAATTCCTAATCAAATTGAAGATAAAGAGAAAACAACTAAAGCCTTAGCTGAGATTTTAAATGTCAGTTATGACGAAATGTATGCACATGTATCCAAGAAAACTTCTATTGAAAGAGTGCATCCTGAAGGGAGAAGATTATCTTATGAGATTGCTGATAAAATAGCAAGTTTAAATCTTCCTGGTGTATATTTAGTTAAAGAATCGAAACGTAATTACCCGTTTGATACTTATTTGTCACATACATTGGGTTTTGTTGGGATTGATAATCAAGGTTTGAGTGGATTAGAACTTATGTATAATAATCTTTTAACTGGTGAGTATGGAGCAATTAAATATTTTAGTGATGCTAAAGGAAATCGGCTAAGTTTAAATGAAGTTTATGAAAAACCCCAAGATGGCATAAATATGACTTTGACTATTAATATGGATATTCAAGTTTCACTTGAGAGGGAATTAGATAATGCGATGTTAAAATATAATCCCGATCAAGCTTTAGGAATTGTTATGGATCCAAAGACAGGTGAAATTTTGGCGATTTCATCTCGACCTAATTTTTCACCAAGTGATTATCAAAATTATACAGTTGAGGAAATTAATCGTAATTTACCAGTATGGATGACCTATGAGCCTGGTTCAACATTTAAAATTATTACTTTAGCCTCATCATTAGAAGAAGGCATTGTGGATTTGGATAATGATCATTTTTCTGATTCGGGATCAGTTAGAGTAGAAAATGCGACGCTTCATTGTTGGAAACATGGAGGGCATGGTGATCAAACATATTTGCAGGTTGTTGAAAATTCGTGTAATCCAGGTTTTGTCAATTTAGGTTTGAAGCTAGGAAAAGATAAATTATTTGATTATATTGGTAAATTTGGGTTTGGTCAAAAAACAGGTGTTGATTTAAATGGTGAAGGAACAGGAATAATTTTTAATCTGGATAGAGTAGGAAATGTTGAATTAGCTACAACAGCCTTTGGTCAAGGAGTATCTGTAACACCAATTCAACAGATAACAGCGGTTAGTGCAGCTATTAATGGTGGTTATTTAAATAAACCATATATTGTTAAAAGTTTAAATGAGCCTGAAACGAATACCGTTATTCAAGAAAATGAACGACAAATTGTTAGAAAGGTTATTAGTGAAGATACTAGTGAAAAAGTTAGATATGCACTAGAGAGTGTTGTCACTAATGGAACAGGGCGACCAGCTTATATTGATGGCTATAGGGTTGGAGGTAAAACAGGGACTGCCCAAAAAGTAAAAGATGGAAAATATATGGTTGGAAATTATATTGTTTCTTTTATAGGTTTTTTACCAGCTGATGATCCAGAAGTTATTGTTTATATCGCTTTAGATAACGCTAAAGGTGTTGTCCAATATGGGGGAACAGTAGCAGCTCCTATTGCTAAAACGGTATTAACAGATGCTATAACAGCTTTAGGGATTGAAAAAAGAGAAGGAAGTACTGAGAAAAAATATAATTATAATGATAAAAAATATGTCGATGTTGCTAATGTAGTAGGCATGGATAAAAATGAAGCTATTAAAAGTTTGAAAAGTTTTAAGGTTGAATATACAGGAACAGGTAATAAAGTTATATATCAGTCTCCTAGTGCAGGCGAGAGAATTCTAGAAGGAGAGACAGTAAGACTTTTATTAGAGGAATAGTTTGATGATAAAAAAACGATAGAAATTCACTTTCTATCATTTTCTTTTTTTATTATTATTTGTTTATTATAGGTTGGGATTAATTTTGATATTTTTATCATTTCATTTTGTGATATCTCGTTTTTAATTGGGGATAAAGACCAATCGTTATTTAAATTTTTAATGATATTTTGGATAAGGTAAAATTCATTTTCTTCAATATGTTCACATGCTTCAAAAAAAGTTAAAACTGTATTTTCGATTTTACTAGTTGTATTATCTAAGGAAAATCTTTTTAGTTCGTTCGATAAAGTATTTAATTTATAACGATTTTTAATAATTGGGATATCTTGTTTAATAATAGCTACACAGAAACTTAAATCTTCTGTATCTTGAATAATTTTAAGTGTATAATCTTCTTTTAAACTTAAAAAAATTTCATTTAAAACGTTGAGCTCATCATAATTAATATTTTCTTCCGAATCAATCATAATCAAGGCTTCTTGAATGATATCTCGGTCATTCGAATCGGTAACATGCTCTAAATAACCACTAATAATTTTACGAAATTCATGCATTTTTCACATCTCCTTTTAGGATGAACTGTCTGTCATGATGTGCTCTTTTTTGATCCTCTTCTACTTTATAACTTATTTTTAAATCGGCTTGTTCTTTAGCATCTCTTAAATTATCCATAGTAGTTTTACTATTACTAATTACTTCAATAAATTTATCGACGAGGTCGGGATTATAGAACATACCTAAACCATCATCAATACCGTAGGGCTTTGTATGTCTTTTTAAATCTTCGAAGGCTTCTTCAGCTGATTTTACTTTATTATAAGAACGCTGGGATGTCATAGCGTCAAAAACTATCAGCAATGGCCAAAATTTGCGCTAATTGAGGTATTTGGTTACTTTTTAGACCATCTGGGTAACCACTACCATCATATTTTTCATGGTGGGCACGAACAGTACTTCTTAAAAATCCCAGTTCATTTCCTGGTAGTAACAAGGAGCTTAATTCAACATGTTTTTTCATTAATCCAAATTCCATGTCATTTAATTTTTCAGTTTTGGTTATGACAGCATCAGGTAAAGCAATTTTACCGATATCATGTAAATTAGCTGCTAAAATTAAATTTTCTAATTCTTTTTCATTCATATCTAGCGCGTGTCCTAAAGCCTCAGCGTAATTGGCTACTCGTTCACAATGCACTCTTGTGTAATTATCTTTTAAAGATATAAAGTCGTTCAATGTATTAGCTAGTTTAAATAAATATTTTGTTGAAATATATTCTGTACTTTTACCGCTTTCTAATTCTTTATCAATATCAATTGATTGATATATACTTTTCGCTCCTAATTTAGTTAGTTTTTGAACTTTTTTAAAATTAGCTAGTTGACATAAATCCATTATTTGATCCATAGATTTTTTTGCTTTAGTTGTCGAAGTATTTTCCCCATTTTTTGTTATGACTTCATTAGTTAGTTCAAATGTATTATCTAAAATAAAACCCTGCTTTTTAGTGGTTACTTTTGCTAATCCACAATCTGATTTATATAAAATCCTGCTGATTTTATCGTCAATTTTACTATCAATATCACAGACAACAACATCGGGTTTTTCAAATATTGGTAAGTTTTCTAATTTATTAAATTTTGAGTAATCATTATTAATATCAATTATTTCAAAATGTTCTTATGGCAGATAGTTCTGAATAATCATATATTCTTTAGCACTTATATTATAGAGCCATATTGTATATTTTTTGTTTTCATAATTATTTTGTATTTTATCACCTTTATTATTTTATCATATATTAGTAAAAAAATGCTTACTTTATTACCTATAATAATTAAAATTTTAATTGTTCTCACTTGTAAAAGCGAATTCCACTTTGAAGTAGAATTTAAGTTTTCAAAGAATTAGATGGAATTTAAATATTCAAAATATTATAATAACTCCTCGATGGTGCTTATGTATTTGA
>JAAWGF010000027.1 GCA_022795155.1 Bacilli bacterium
TAGTGATGAAGAAATCATCGGTTTATATGATGTCGAAAAAGAAGAAGAACGAGTTCGCCAAACGCAACTTTTAGGAGCTGAACGAAAAGGTATTGAAAAAGGTCAAAAGGAAAAAACTGTTGAAATAACTAAAAATATGCTTAAAGACAGAATGGATATTTTACTTATTAAAAAATACACTAATCTATCTGAAAGTGAAATAGAATCTTTAAAATAGGAATTAAAGATTCTTTTTTTAGAATATAACTTGTAAAAAAGTTCTATGCAATTTACATAAAATTTTTGATAACTAAAGAATTCTAATTTTTTTTAAGTACCAATTAATATAAATTATACCTTAACTATCTAGTATTATATAGATAACTTGACACTATAAATTTAATATTGATTCTATAATTGGGGTCGCATATCCATTTCTTCTTTTTTCAGGTATACAATAAATATCTATGATATAACCATAATATGGTGTTTAAAAAAAACAAAAAGGTATATCCGTTTTAATTACTGCCCCTCCAATGGACACAATTTTATTTTCTTCATATACCAGATAATGAAAACATTTATCTTCATTATATAACTTTGTATATTCTTCTTTAATTTTTTCTTCAATATTAGCTTCTAATATATGACTTATACCAAGTTCTTCAGACATTTATATTTTCATATCTACTATTGTATCAATATCTTTTAGTGTTGCTCTAATTATCTCCATTAATAATCAGCACCTTATAAAATATATTTTATTATTTCAATAATTAATAATACCAAAATAATTATGAAAAAAATTATACTTGTTTTACTTATAGTAATTTTCTTAGTTATGGTTTTTTCTAAAGTATCTAAACTACCTATATATTTTAAACCACGCAGTTTTTTATTACTTAAATCTTCATCAGTATACAAACCAAATGCCAATGGATTATCATATTCACTAAATTCAAATTTTTTTAAACGGCTTAAACTATAAAACATAATTAAATCGCCCGAACTTCCACCAATATTCATAATTGATAGAAAAATAAGTAAATTATTAGATATCACAATACCAATTATATAGGTAATAATGCCTATTATAATAAATGGGGCTAAGAGAGAAACTAATATATTAAATTTGGTAATGTTTTGTTTGCATGAACAACACAATATGCCTTTTTCTAAATGAGCTCCATAAGTTACATTTTTAAAATTCGCCCCACATAAGACATATGCGATACTATGGATTATCTCATGAAGTATAAAGTATGGAATGGCAAAAATAAGCAATTGAATAAAATTAATATCACTTGTACTATAGCTAGGTAATATAATAGATGTTACAATTAACAATATAACAACTATAATAATACATAAAATATTTATGTCTTTCATTTTAATTTCAAACAGATTATATTTTTTCATTTACTTTATCTCCTCAAACGTAATTTTCGACTCTACCCACTAATTTTATTTTTACACTTTTATTCTCTTCAATTATAACAAAAAAAGTAAACTAATAATAGTCTACCTTAAAAATTATAACATATATTTATTATCTAAAACTTGCAATAGTGCATTTGCCACTTTCATTATTAAATGTTGCACTTAAAACACGTTTATTTTTATCAACCCAAATATAACTAACTGATCCATTTGTTTTACTAGACAAAGTCCCTTCAATACCATTAAGTTTAGATACTAATTCCTCATAGGTAAATGAACCATTATTAAGCATTTTTTGTAATTCCGATGATGCTGGTAACTTTATATTTTCATTTTTTATTGATTCCTTATCAATCGTTGCTTGTAAAATTGGGCTATCTCCAGCATATTTTAAAGTAATCCAATTCTTCGAATCTAACTTCCAAGTACGTTCATCACTATAATCACTTTTTGTTCCTTCAAAGCCAATAATATCATTTATTTCTTCAACCGAGTTTGATGGCTTAAGCTGTTTAATGCATTCAATTACAACGCAATTACCTTTTGTTTCATCTTCTTTTTTTTCTTCTACCTCAGCATTATCACTAGTACAGCCAGTAAAACACCCAATCGCACATAAACTAATCATTGACCAAATTAAATTCTTTTTTAAATTCATAATAAAATTTCCCCTTTCTATATATCATTATAGCAAAGTTATATATAATCTTCAATATTTTTTCTCTATCTAAATTTTTCAAGATAAAAAGGTGCCTAAGCACCTAATTAATTATTTACCTTAATATCACCACAATCATTTTCCAATTTTAAAGTAATATCAGATTTATGATTGTTATTATTTATTTTAACCTTTCCTAAATCGGTTTTGGCGTCAATATAGATATCATTAGTCGAACCTATCTTAATATCACCAAAATTATTAACAATATTAGAATCTTTTTCTAAATTAATTGAATTAAGTCTAATATCACCACAATCATCACTAATATCTAAACTACTAGTAACATTCTCTACAATGATATCACCAAAGTTATTTTCTATTTGAGCAACGCTAACAGTTCCAATTTTAACATCTCCAGCCGATTCTTTAACATCAATTTTATTAGCTTCATCAATTTTAATATCCCCATAAGAATTCTTAACAGTTACATCATTACCTGCTCCAATATGAACATCGCCACAATCTTCATTAACTTCAATATTAGCATTCTTAAATTCGGATATTTCAATATCACCATAATCATTATTAACTAAAATATCTTTATCATAATTAGCCGGTACATATATGTCTACTTTATTTTTGGTTATATTAAAGCAAAAACCAAAACATTTTTTTTCTTTAAATAAAATATAAAGTTCTTGTGTTTCATCTTTAATATCTAAACGTTCCTTATCACCATAAATAATCACTCTAATTTTATCATCATTTGAAACTAATATATTTACATCACTAGTACTAACATTAATATTTATTTTTGTAAATTTATTTTCGTAAGTTTCATCCATGATTAATTCAGTACTTATTTTATTTGAAAAATTAAAAAAATGTGGCCTCATTTTACCATTCATCAGTAAAATCATTACTACAACAAGAAAAATAGCGATAAGTGATAGAATAGTAATTAAAGTAATTATTAATCCCTTATTTTTCATTTTGATCACCTTTTAACATAAATATTAATTTTAATATTTCTTCTACCAATCCACATACTATCCAAATAATCCAAGTAATATGCCAAGCCATGGTCATAAAACTAATTAAAAGATAAATAATCAAAAAGATAACACCTATAATATTTTCAATTTGTTTTAATAATTTGTTTTCTTTAGGGATTTCTTCTCTTTTGTTTTTATAAATTATACATGAATAAATAATTAAATAAGTGGCAACCCCACATAGTATAAGAAAAATAGCTGATGCCACAATAGGATTCATCATCATAACAGGTATGCTTATCATAATCCAAGCTATCGCAACAAAATAAAGTAATATCCCTTGACCTATACCCTGTGCTCTTTTCCTTCTATTATCGACGAATTGATTTTTATTTTCCTGTTCATTAACGGATTCCGACTTAGTAGTCGACTTTCCTATAATAAGTTCATCAGCCGATATTCCAAATAATTCACAAAGTGGTCCGATTTTATCTAAATCTGGCGTACTTTGATCCGTTTCCCATTTAGAAATAGTTTGTCTTGATACATTTAAACAATTTGCTACTTCTTCTTGAGATAAGTTTTTTTGCTTACGCAAATTTAAAAGTTTTTCTCCAATTGTCATATATTCACCTCACAAGAAAATTATATTATTTAGAGTAGTTGCTATCTACCAATTTGACTTGGAAATTTGTCAACTAACATTAACATTGTATCATATAACAAGTAAATTCCATACAAAACGCTACAATTTTTTTAATATTTTAATTAATAAATCTTAAAAGATCATATATAAAATTTGTTTGAATAATTTATAGTATGAGGCAAATTTAAAAAGCAAAATTAGAAAAGATAATTTAAAATTCCTCATATTATATGATAAACCAAAAATTTCATATTATGATAGTAAAGGAGATTTTATGAAAAGTTTTAAATATTTTATTTTTGGAGTTATTGCATATTTATTTATGTCAATGAACGTCTTAGCAAGTGATGCTGGTGTCATGAATATAACATCACTAGATGAATTAGAAAAATGCCTTAATACTAATGGAATATGTAAACTTACTAGCAATATAGTAGTTGATGATCCTATATTAGTAAAAGGAAATGTAACACTCGATCTTAATGGACAGACGATAGCACCTCAAGATACACTTAAAGTAAGTGGCGGTTATATTGGTATTGATCATGGTGCCAAATTAACGATAAACGATGCATCAGGTAAAGGCATTATTACAACTGGAGCAGGGAATAGTAATGTATGGGCAGCTATTCAAATGGCAAAAGGCAATACTGGTAATGCTCTTTCCGAGTTAGTTGTAAATAACGGAACTATTGAGGGTTATTATTATGGAATTGTTGGAAACGGTAATGCACATAATACAAAAATAACGATTAATAATGGTGGAATAAAAGCTTTAAATACAAATGATAGTGTTGGTATTTACAATCCTCAAATGGGCGATGTTATAATTAACAATGGAACAGTATCTGGTGGTACGGGCATTGAAATGCGTGCTGGAAATCTTACGATAAATGATGGAACAATTAAGGGTATAGCTCCAACATTCACTAAAGATGTTAATACAAATGGATCAACTACCAATGGTGCCGGCATAAGTGTGGCCCAACACACAACCAAAAACCCTATTAATGTTACAATCAATAATGGTAATATTAGTGGACAATATGCATTTTATGAATGGAATCCCCATAAAAATGATCAAGCCGCTCTTGATAAAATAAGCATTGATATAAATGGTGGCGATTTTAAAACCTTATTAAGTGGTGGTTATGCCGTATATAGTGAAGACTTTAAAGAATTTATTAATGGTGGAAAATTTAATACTAGTGTTAGCGAATATTTAGCTCCTAATGCCGAACTTTCAGCTAAAGTTTTAGAGCCTGAAAATTCTTTAAAAACAGAAAATAAAGGTAGTAACATTTGGGTTTTATCAATCATTTTTATAATAATTATTGGTAGTATTATGGGATATATTATCTATAAAAAGAAAACTTCAAGAAAATAGTTTCATGAAGTTTTTTTATAAATTATATATATTTTCTATTTTTTAAGTATTGCCATAAAACAGGACAAATGTCTTCAATATTTAAATTAGTATTTTTAAGAGCAAAATCTAATATATCTTTCATTTTATAAAATTCATTGATATAACAAAGCTTTAATTTTTTTGATTCAATTCCATGATTTGTGAAAGTGTGCAAATTCCATTTATCCATTTTTATACTTTCTAAATCCGTATATTTTGGCGAATATCCACCTTTGATTAAATAATCTTTAGGATAGTTTTTTGCCTTAATTTGATCAATATCTTCAAAATCAAAATCTAATTTTTCTTCAATGTTTAAATTTAATAAACAATAGTTTTTTAAAAAATAATCAAAATACTTATAAGCAACAAATTTATGCAAACGATTGTACTCTGTATATTTAAAATAAGCATTTATAATCGGTTTAGGAAACCATTTATATCGCATTATTTTCGTTCCTAAACTAAATAAACCGGGAATAAGTGGATATTTACTACAAACATGTATCCAGCAATCAAACAAAATTAATAGATTATCGAGCCCACTAACAAAAAACACTTTTTTTGTATCTTCTAAAGACATCGCATGAAAAGAAATTTTAGGCAACAAACCTTTATTCTCAATAGATTTTAAATTACTTTTTCTCGTAAAATGAAAATAATTAGCATTGATATCTTTTAAACTTAATTTATAATTTTGCACATAACACCTCTAACACTAAGATAATATCAAATATTTATTAACACTCTTGCTTTTTTCATATTTAAATAATTTTTGATATTTTTGACATCTTTCTAATAACTCTTGATGAGCTCCAATATCAACAATTTTACCCTTATCGATAACAACAATTTTATCACAATTTATAATTGTCGATAACCTATGAGCAATAATTAAAACCGTTTTATCACTACCAAGTTTATAAATGGATGTTTGGATTTTATCTTGTGTAATATTATCTAAAGCACTTGTTGCTTCATCAAATAGTAAAACATTACTACCTTTAATTAAACTTCTAGCAATTGCGAGTCTTTGCTTTTCACCACCGGATAAAATAACACCGCCTTCACCAACTTCGGTATCAAAACCATGCTCAAATTCCATAATGCGATCATAAATATCAGCCTTTTTACAAGCCTCAATAATGTCTTCCATTTTAGCGTCTTGATTAGCAATCCTTAAATTATCCATAATTGAAAAATTAAAAATATATGGATTTTGGGGAATTAAAGCTAAATTATTTCTTAATGAATTATAATTTATTTCTTTAATATCAATGTCATCAATATAAATGTTACCTTTTTCTAAAGGATAAAGTTTCGTTATTAAATTAAAAATCGTACTTTTTCCGCTTCCGCTTGCCCCAACAAAACCTATTTTTTCTCCTGAATTAATTATAAAATCAATATTTTTTAATACCACATTATCATCATAAGAAAAACTAACATTTCTAAACTCTATTTTACCTTTTAAATTAGATAATTCTAACCCACTAGCATCTTCTTTTAAAAAGTAATCTCCTAATACTTCAAAAACTCTTGTCGCACTCAAATTATAATGTTTAATTAGTTCAATAAGACGATTATAAAAATTAAGTAAATTTTCTAGTTTACCACGATACATGTGTATTACTAAAAGATTCGCAATCGAAATAAGATTATTGGAAACAAGGATGACACCTAATATAATAAACGTTACATCAAAGAAATCACGAATATTTCCAGATAAAAGTCGAAATTTTAAACTTGTTTGTTCTAATGAAATTCTTTCATTATTTACAATATCCATTTCTTTTTTTATTTGTGTTAAAATACCATTCTTACCGTTTAATAGTTTTACATCTCTAATCCCACGAATAAATTCGGAAGCTAAACCGGTACTTTTTTCCCTAATTTTTCGATACCTCTTACTTTGATCAAAATAAATATTTCGCCTCTTTCGGTCAATGTATCCAAGTATCAAAGAAGTAACAATAAAATAGATAAACATATATGGACTAACTATTAATACAGCCATTAAAATACCAACATTAGAAATAAAATCCACAAAATAATTAACAAGATCAGAAAAAATATTAATAATATCATTAGTATCATTTTTTATGCGATCAATAAAAGTTCCACTACTATTTTTATCAATTTCACTAGTTGAAATTTTAAGTGTTTCAGAAAACATTGCAAGTTGAGCATCAGTTACGGCCTTAATCATGTATATTTGAGTAATTTTATGTAAAACAGTCGAAACAATATTACGACAAATTTCTACTATAAATATAAAAATGGCTATATATATTAATTCCTCTAGTAGTCCATTAGTTAATTTTAAAAGCAGTTTAGCCGATAATATTGGAACAACAACACTAATAGCCGATAATATAATTGATAATATCGCCATTAAAATTAAACTTTTTTTCTTATTTTTAATAAATTGCCAAGACATTTTTAAATTATTTTTAGTCTCTTTAATATCATCTTTTAATTTAGACATCCATATCACCACACATTAATAGAATATCAAAAATAATAGGTTAACGCAAATAATAAGTATTCTATTATAATGTTGAAATATTTTGAAAAGAAAAAATCTAGAAATAATCTAGATTCATTTTTTATATTAAATTGATTTATTTACAATGCCAGTTATTATATAATTATTATTTTCCTTTATAAATGTTAATTCAAATAAATTAAATTCATCTAAATGTTGTCTCATATAATCGGTAATCTCATTAGAACTAATATCAATAGTACTACCATCTCTTCGAATATAACCATTTGCTCCCCTTTTATTACGTGTCCCATAAACATTAATTATTAAATAATTTCCATTTTCTACAATCGATGAAATAACTAAAGTGTAAGCAGATGGCATACAACCTGAACCTGAATTTGGATTTAGTGTAGCTATTGGAAAATAGGCATCTAAATCATTAACATATTTCCAAGCTGCTCTATAATATTTTTTATCTAATATTTTGATATTGCTTCCAAATATTTTTTTTGCCTTTTCTAAAACACTATCATATTTTATTCCATAACCACTATCTAAAGCATCTGGATATTCCCCTTTAATTTTAGATAAATCAAAATAAGTCATACTATCTGAGGCAAGTGAGTCTAAAGCAATACTAACCATAGCAGTATCGTTTAAACTATCCCAACCATTAACAAAGAGATTAATATCATCACTGCCACATCTAGAATTAAGCCTTTCAAGTAAATAATAATATTCAGCATAGCTATCAGTACTATGATCTACTTCTGCTTCTGAAGACGCCTTTGTATTAGAAGCTACCTGTTGTTGCGGTTTAGTCGTTATTGTAGTCTTATTATCTTGAATTTGATTATTATTTTCCACCTTATTATCATTAATGTTAGTGTTATTTTTTTCTTCTCTACTAACAACAAAATAATAAACTAACCCACCTAGGATAATTAAAACAATACTTACTAAAATAATAACAATTGTCTTTTTATTTTTACTATTTATATTATTATTTTGTTCATGACTACTAACATCAGTTAAAGCAATTTGAGTTCCATTTTCAGTTAGTAAACTTATTTCTGTACCACAATTTTGACAAAATTTCTCTCCTTCTTTTAATTCACTACCACATTTATTACATTTCATCTATACCACTCCTACCTTCTTTGTAAGATTTTAACATATCCATTAAATAAAAAAAAGAAATATTAACATTTTTTCAACATTAAAATTTCTTTAAATAATAATTATTTATTCTTTTCTTTTCGACATATAAATTTATCAAAAACAGCTAATATAGAAGGTAACACAAATAGAATTAATATTACCGAACAAATTGTTCCCTCCGATAAAGTTTTACATATTTTAGCAGCAATTGCTGATGCAAAATTACCAACGATTAAGGTAACAATAATTAAAATAGAAGCACTTGTTAAAATAGTATGAATTGATTTATTGTAAGCATTTTTAATTGAATCAACACCATTTAACTTTTTCCTTGATTCTTTATAATAAGAGGTATAGACAATTGCGTAATCAATTGTAGCACCCATCAAAATACTTTGAACAATTAGTAAAGCGATAAAGTATACATTGCCTCCAAATATCGATAATATCCACATTGTCAAAAATACTGAGCATTGGATAATTAAAACTAAAATAAGTGGCACAATAATTGATTTAAACGTGAATGCTACAACAACAAATATCGCAATCATGGTTAAAACGGTAATAAAATCGAGTTCGCCACCAAATGAACCACTCATATCATAAGCCATTGGTGAATCACCAATTACATAAATTTCCTTATCTTCACTATCCAAATCCTCTTTAATACTTTTAACAAAATCAAAAGTTTCTTCTCCTTCTAATTCGTAAGTTGTATTAATAATCATTCTAGAATAATTATCACTAACTAACATTTCTTTAGCATCATTAACCGTTTTTTGTGCTTCCTTTATATTACTTTTCATAGCTTCATCAATAAAGCGTGCAAAACGACTATCAGTTAAAATATCTTTATCTAAATAATTAACAAACTCTTCAACCGTTAATTCCCAAGTTTCGTTATAATCATTAACACTTCCATTATATATATAAATTAATTCAACTAAATCTTTATCTAAATCATTAGTCAGACTTGATAACAAGTTATAAAGTTCACTAGCTGTATAAGAATTATTATTAATTGATCCTGTCATAATATTCCTAATCGTTCTTAGTTTATTAATAGAATTATCATTAAAATTAGCTGAATAAGCTGGATTAGTAATGACATTTTCTAATAAAAAACTAGCAAAATCATTCATTGATATTGTGATATCTTTATTTAAATAAGCTACCTCATATAAAGAATATAATAAATCAATACTATTTTTATCTAAGTTAATAAAATTAGCTAAATCATAAGAAGAATAATATATATCATTATTAACACTATTCATAATTGAACTTACTAAATATAATTTATTAAGCATTTCGTTATTTAATTTTGCAGCTATTAATTCATTATCTTTATTATTTAAAATTAAATTAACAAGCTTGTTAGGGCTTAATTTAAACTCATAATTATTTATATAACTGATTAAAGCATACAATTTATTTACATTTGCTTTATCAAGTGATAATAAGGTTGACATTTCTTGGATTGTATATTTTGTTTTTTCACTACTTACAGAATCATCGATAACTAATTTCAAAATTGTTAATTTACCTTTTACATCAGTACTTAAGTAATCACTTAAATTTGTTAAAGTAAAATCAATAAATTCTTGTGGCGACATTAAATAATCATCAGGTAAATTTAAACTACCATAAACATTATTTACTAGAGTTTTATCAAGTGAACTAAAGAAATTACTTAGATAATTCTTATTCATCCTCATGGTGTTATAATTATTTTCATTATTAGCAATTGAAACTAAATTAGTTAAACTACTAACATCCACACCATCTAAATAATGCGTATTTTCACTTAAATAATATGTTCCATTGATTAATTCTGATAAACTTAATTTATTATCAAACTCCATATTTGTATAATAAAGTAATAATAATTGATTAACACTTTCCCTATCAATTCCAAACATACTAGCTAAAGTCTCAGCATTCATATAACTATTAATTACATCTTTATTCAAAAATGGTGTCATTTGCCCTATTAAAGCTTTTGAGTTTTCGTCGATTAAACTAGCATATTTCTCATTAACTAAAACATAATTATTTAAAAAGTCTACAAAGTCTATTAATCTTAATTGAAGATTTATGTCTTGAGCATTATATAAAATATATAAATTTTTAATTGTTTCTTCATCAATATCTAATAAACTAGCTATTTCACTACTAGTTCTTAATTTATAAATTAAATCCATATCAGTAAAATTATGAAGTTTACTAATATTATTTTTCATATTATCATCTAACTGTTCACTTAATTTATCATTAGTAATTATATTTTCTTCAATAAATTTTAAAAAGTAACTAGATGTCATCATCGTATTTACATTACGATTATAATAGTTGTAATAAAGAATTTTTAATAAGTAATCATCTATATCAGTCGAACTACCCAAATCATCTAGTTTTTTAGGTAAAGATTGATAACTTAATTTTTCATTAATGGTATTACCATAACATAAAACTTGGGTAACTTCATCACCATTTAAATTACGACAATATTTACTTATCGTATCTTCATAATCATTATTATAAATAATCGCCATTTGATTATTTTCTTTAAAATATTTAGCAATTTCATCGGTTTCGGAATCAGTATAAAGAATTCCTAATCCATCTTTTAGAAAATAACTAGCAATGAATAAAGCAACAAAAATAAGAAAAATGGGAAAACGAAATTTATAACTAAAATTACCAAGCCAATTTAATTTTATATTCAAAGCCTTTTTTCTTGTTTTTAAAATTAACTTATCAAATAATAGTATTAGAGCTGGTAAACATAAGAAAATACTTAATAAACTAAATAGAACCCCTTTAGCAAGAACAAATCCTAGGTCTTTACCAATTGTAAAGCTCATAAATACTAAAGCGAGAAGACCAACAATCGTGGTAATTGAACTACTTGATATAGATCCAAACGCATTTAAAAGGGCTTTTTTCATGGCTTCTTTATTATCTTTGCTTTTTTCACGTTCTTGTGTGTAACGATTCATTAACATAATTGAGTAATCCATCGATAAAGCCATTTGTAATATAGCTGAAATCGAATCAGTAATATGTGAAACACTTGGAAAAATAATATTAGTTCCCTTATTCATAAATACAGCTAAACCAATAACAAATAAAAATAAGAATGGTTCAATATAAGAATCACACATAATGATTAAAATAATCATCGCAAAACTTATAGCAACAACAACAATCCAAGTATGTAAAACGGGTTTATTATCTTTTTCAATTGAGCCACTAAAATAAACTTCATAATCTTTAAATGCCTCATTGACATCTTCATAAACGTCTTTAGCAATATTTGAATCACTAACATCAGCAACATTTACCATAAATAAAGTAAAGTCATCATGGTTATATTCATCAGTATCGTCATAATCAACACTGTCAACACCATTAATAGATTCTAGTTTTTCTTTTATTTCTTTTTTGTCCTCACTAGATAAATTTTTAAACATCACATTTAAAGAACTAGATTTTATTTCATCAAAATTAGCCTCCATGATATCCATACCAATTCTAGTTTCACTTGTATCTGGTAAGTATTCAGCTATATCATGATTAATATTAACTTTTGTACCAAGATATAATGAAAAACCAGATAGTATAATAAAAGCGATTAAAATAAAATATCTTTTATTAACAATAAAATCAGTAATTTTTTTCATACTAATCATTCCCTTCATAACAAAACAGTATTATATATGGTTAATTTAGCAAATAATAGGACAAATTGTCGTTATTTGTCAAAATTTAGACACAATCCAAATTACTGTTTATTTTTACACTGTTTAGATTTGAACAATATCAAAATAATGCTATAATATTTTTACGGGGTGTTTATATGAAAGTTAAATATTTAAATGTATCCAGTAGAAAAACTAATCAAATTATTAAAGAAACATTTGCAGAATTAATTCAAGAAAAAAAAGAACTTAATAATATCACAGTAACCGAATTAGTCAAAAAGGCTAACATAACTCGTTCCGCTTTTTATACGCACTTTGATAGTATTTATGATATTGCTCAAGAAATTCAGGATGAAACACTAGATTTGCTTATGACAAATCTAAATGGTATCCAAACAATTGATGATTTGGATCATTACCTAGATATTATATTCAATTATCTAAAAGAAAATGAAAAAATTTATTCAATGCTACTATCTAGTAATGACCCCATGTTATTTTCTAATCGCCTTAGTAAAACAATTAATAAATATATCTTAAGTCTATTAAAAGAAACTAAACATGAAAATTTAGAATTAAAGGTAAGTTTTTATACTGATGGTTGTATGCATTTAATTATTAAACATTTTAGAAAAGAAATTAATAACTCTTTAGATGATTTAAATATATTTATGAAAGAGGCATTTAGAGGCTTGTTTATAAAATAAAAAGGAATGAAAAATATGAATATAATTTTTGAAAAATTAAAAGAAAATGATCTAGAAACAATTGCCAAATTATATGATTCGGAAAGACCTATAGTTACTAATAGAGAAAAAATGTATCAAACATTTGAGAAAATAAAAAATAATCCTGACTATTATATAATTGTAGCTAAACAAAATGCGGAAATCATTGGATTTGCCAATGCCTTTATTCATCAAGATATCTTTGAAGAAAATAAACCATTTATGACAATTTGGAGTGTAAGAATTAAAAAAGAGTATCGAAGACAAGGTATTGGTCGTAAATTATTTAAATATCTTGAAGAAATGGCTCATAATATTGATTGCGAATTTATCTGTTTAATTGCTGAAAAAAATAATATCGTAGCAAATGCTTTTTATGAAAAATTAGGATACAAATGTGAAAATGGTTACATAAAAATGCTTAATAAAAAATATTATCATCATATAATATTTTTTTATTTAACAAAAAAACGCATTTCTGCGTGTACCCCTTTTTATTCAATTTTTTAAATTTTATTTTTTTATATTAGTTTTTGTTTGTTCATCATAAGTTTGTTCAGCTGATGCTTCAATACTATTTATTAACTCTAATTCAGCTTCATTACACTTTTCTCTATTTAAACTTAATAAAAGCCAATAAGGATAATAAACTCCAACTGAACCTTCAAAATTACAGTAAGTAGTCGTACCATCAGGATTTATCATATCACATCCACTTAAAACTTTGTATTCATCTGTTATATCCAAAATGGCCGTCCATCCTGGCATAGGATAGTTTTCATCTACTAAATATGGAAAATAAAATTGTGGCATTTTATACCCTATTTCTCCATTTTCCATAATAACAGTTTCAATTGATACAACACTTTCTGCACTAGGATCAAATACAAATTTAGGTTCCAATGATGTCTCTGTTATTACATTTTCTTCTAAAGAATTCGCCTCTTTATTAACATCATCATCTAAAATCTTTTCTATATTTATTTCATTTGGTATAATTTCCGCTTTGTGTTTTGACCTTGCACAAGAACTCATTGTTAAAGTTAACGCTGTTGCCACTCCTAAAGACGCGATTCTTTTATTTAAATAAGACATTTTAATCATAAAATTTTTTCCCCTCTTTAATAATTGAGGATTATAATAACATGAATTATCTTATTTGTCAAATTTACTCTTAATAATAATAATTTTAAAAATTGATATTATTTATAGTTTATATATATCAAAAAAAAGTCATTGCCTATTTCTAATTTCAGTTCAAATTTTTCAATTATTCTTTTTTAATTGTAAGTGCTTTACTTCTCGCACAATTTCAGCATCATCATTATCTAATGGACCTAAATAATCATTAACATATATATTTAAACCATCTATAGACATTTTTTTTAATAATTTTAGTATTTTTTTACCAACTTTTTCATTTACTTTCATTTCCTGTTTTTTTAAGCCACTTAATTGAAATTTTATTAACCTATCATCAGTTTTATTTAAATCATATCCAACTTTTTTTATATCATATCTATTCATAATATAAATAGGAAATTTGGAACTATTTATATAACTAACTGCATCTAATTTGGATATTCTTTTTTTAGAATTGAAGATAACATCAAATTAATACTATTTCTCATTTCTTTTGAAATTAATTCCATAATTATTTCTGGAGATTGATTAAAAACTTTATTCTCCCTTAACCTACCAATTAAAAAGTATATTTGATTTAGATTTGTAAAAGAGCCAAATAATCTATTAAAAAAGAAATTGTTAAAAAAACTTTATTTTCAAAAAATTCTTAATCAGTATATTTATAATTAAAAGCAATATCTTGAATACTTTTTTTCGCATCAACTTCCCAAATTAAAATATCTTTTATTTGGGAAAGATTAATCTGATTTAAAATATGTCTTTCATTAGTATAATACATTCGCTTATTACAAACTTGTTTTTCTAAAGCATCAACGTCATCAATTATAAAACAAATTTTATTCGTATTAAAATCATATAATTCATTTTCAATTTTATAGTATCTAAAAATTGTTCTAGGAAAATGATTTACACATATAAAATCACCCCTGTGTATAATTTCTATAATAGTATTCTATATTTTTCTCTTGTGCCATCTTTTTAGATACAATACCATAATTTAAAATAGAATATAATCTGGCAAAATCAATATCAATTGAATGATAATAAAATAAATCAATGTTGTTATATGAAATGGAGTTCATTCCTAATCACCTCCAATAATATTTACCTACTAAAATTGTTATAATATCATTTTTCTTTTCTTTGCAATCTTAACATTAATTGTTTTGTTATAGGTGCTAGCTTTGTATTTGATTTACTTAATTTATTTTCTAAACCCTCTAACAATTTTAATAAAGCTAAGTCTAAATCTTGATAAGATAACTCTTTTATATAAAGAAGGTTGTCATTTAAATTTTCTCTGGCTGTTTTATCAGCAATAAAAATTATTTTTTCCATCGTTGTCATTTCATCATTTCCAATTGTATGATACTTAATAGCCCTACAAATATCTTCAGAACAATTATACTTTTCTTTAGCTAAATAATAGCCAAGTTCAGCATGTAGTATTGGTTTATTTTCTTCCCTATACCATTCCTCTGATAAATTATATTTTTTTATTAAGTTGTTATTTTCTTCCTCACTAAGATTTTTAGCCATATCATGAATAAGTCCTGTTAAATAACATTTATCTTCATCAATATGATAAATTGTTGCTAGTTTCTTAGCTTCATCTGCTACTAAAAGAGAATGATTATAGCGATGCTCTTTAAGCATTCTTTTTAAATCAGTTTTAATCGTTTCTATATTATAAAATAAATTATCCATTTAATACCCCCCGTAAAAAATATTTATTTTTTAATTTATTTTTTAATTTATATATTAATTGTTATTATACTAAAAAACAAGATGATTATCAATATCTTGTTCTTAAGGCATTGTTAATTTTGACTACTAACATTTTAATCAATTATTTTTTCCCAATCTATTCCAATTATATCCTTTATTTTTAAACTATTTTTTTCTAAATATTCTTTTACTTTTAAATATCCATATACATAACCAGTTCTTACTGGCATATTACTATTCTTTAAATTTGCATACATATAAAAGTAATTACTTATTAATTCATTATCTTTTGTTTTACCTTTTATATCTCGTTCAATAACATCAATATTATCCTTAACCCATTTTATAGTATCACTATTAACTATGCAATAATCCTCTTCCAACATATTTGAAACTACCTCTTCTGAATAATTACTTGCAATTCCTTCTGTTACTAATCTTTCTCCAATTGAATCTTCGAAAATATTTTTATTTAATAATTGTTTTCTAATAAAATGCGTAAATTCATGAGCTAATAAGATATCTAGTAAATCAGGATTTCCATTTGTTGCTTCTAAAAGTAATACTGTTACATCTTCTCCATCAAGATTAGTACTATATATAGTTGTCGTATCAAGACCAATTATGATAAATAACTTAGCTTTAGGTTTTATTTTAAAATAATCGGTAAATAAAGAAAATCTTTCATATATTAATTGTTCAATATTTTTATCTTTATAATAATTAATAGTTTTTAAAACTTTATTAATATAAGCGCTATCTTTTGTTTTTTCATTAATTAAAGATTTATCTATTTTTTTGGGTATAAAATAAAGTTTATCTAGCATTTCATTAGAAAAATTATCGATTAATAAATCAACAATATTTTTAGAATCACCTGTAAATAACCTATGACTAATATTTTTAACTAGCATCTAATCACCTATTGTTCTACTTATTATTATCTATAATTCCATAAACCATGGAAATATTAGTTGGAACAATATATTTTGCTCCAATTTTTTTAGCAACCACCAAAACAAAAGCACACATAGTTCTTGTTGCATACCACCAATTAGGATTTGAAACATTTTCCCTTATATTATCTAATGAAATTTGTTCATAAAAACGTTTTGTTTCTTTTATCCGTGTTTCTATATCCATCATTATAGGAGCATTAATATCACTATATAAATTATTAGTTTCATATTCTATTCCTGCGTTTCGAGCAAAATATTCATGTCCTCCACCTGCAAGAATTAAAATATCAGCTTTTTCGTTAGGGGCATCTAAACGTTTTTCAGTATAATCCATTACTTCCTCTAAAGAAGTACTAGCTAAATCGTTATCTAAATCAGCGAAAGCATTCATAATATCCAAGCCACCAATTGGTGTATTGTTGCTATCAATAATTTTTTTATCATATATGGATATTTCAGTAGAACCTCCACCACCTACAAAAACACCAACTTTATCTTTAACAAATCTTGTAGCACCTAAAACCGTGAATTGATTTTCTTCTAAAGAAGATATAATCTTAAATTCTAAACCAGTTCTATTTTTAAAATCGGTTAAAAATTCTATTCTTTCATTATCATTTAAATCTCTAAATATACTAGTTCCACAAACAAATATATCTTTATAATTATTTTTTAATTCATTAATTTTATTTATAAGTATATTAATATCTTCATTTAAAATATGTTTATTTTCTTTATAATGTTTCTTTAAAAGAATTGTTAATTCTTCTAAACGTTTAACAGTATTTCCATCATAAATATCTATTTTAGTATTTGTAGAACCAACTTCAATAATTATTTTTTTCATTTTAAATACTCCCATATTTTTCTAATAATAATTGCCAATAAAACAACAAATTCATTTAAATTATAAAAACTTCATCTATTTTTGTAAATTTAATTCAAATCGCTCAAAAAAACCTATTAATTCCCCGTTTTCATCTCGAACAGGATTCAAATAAAATCTTTGATTATCTGGTGTCACTCCTAAAAATATTTCATTCGCATGATTTTTCAATTTATCAACAGCTTGTTTTATTTTTTCTTGTGAATTTTCATTATGACATTCAAATAAAGATTTACCTATCAAATCTTTATAACCTCTAACTTCATAGTAATGATATTTTGCTGCTTTATTCATATACCTGATAATAAAGTCAACATCTACAAAAACAACTTTATATGGATAACTATCTAATATATATTCTAATAATTTTTCTTTTTCCATTTTAATGCTCCTATCTTTTATTAAAATTCTAATGACTTTTTTAAAATATGTTTAAAGCTTTCAAAATCATTTTCATATACACGCTTATTTATCTCAATCATAATTGATATTATTTTTGAATTTTTAATTCCATAATACTTGTTTGGGACTAAAGAACCTTGATAAGGATAATTTATCTTTACCGAATAACCATTATCCATAAAATATTTTACAAAATAATCAGTCAACCCTTTAGAATAATAATCCTTATCTATACCAATACATATATCAGGAACCTGTTCATAATTAAATAACCGAGAAACTAATTCGGTTGAATAAGAATGCAAATCAATAATAATGCATTTTTGGTATAATTCTAAAATATTTGTAACGGTTTCATCTAATAATTTATGATGGGTATCATATATATCCGTAATTTTCTTTCTATCATCTATACTTGGATTAAACATTAACTCTCCTTTACTCGTTTTAGTATAAATATATCCCATGCCGAATTTATTCATTATTTCACTTTCATCCTTAAATCTTTCAACATCACAATATAATCTCGAATAAGGAAAAATAATTGTCTGGCTTTTATCATCGACAAACTCATCAACCCTATAATCACACATAAATAAGTTTTCTTTTTCTATTTCTGATAAACTTAATAGTGATTTATTTTTATATTCATCAGGAATATAAAGACTAGAATGTGGAATATGAATTAATATACAACTTCTCATAGTAATCACCTTTGTTATTTAATTTTACTCAAATTTATATTTTAAATATCAACCATTTTATCATTAATTTTAAATATATAATTTTTATCTAAATACTTAGCTATCTTTTTAGGAATCGTTACAATTTTATCCCATTCTAACAAAATATCCAAATTTACTTTGCCATCTACTGTATATTTTACAATCAAATCATTATCATTTATTTCAATATCTACTTTTTTGATTTTTTGATATTCTTTATTTATTTCATCGTGAATACTAGAATTTATTACTCTATGATAAGTAACATCTAATTTATCAGCTAATAATAAAGCAAGATCAATATTATTATGAATATCATTACCTTTTGAATGATCATAAATAGCGTGTTCAATAATTTTTGCTTCTTCCTCATTAATATCAGTACCAACCAAAAAATTTCTAAACATTTCACTACTTTTGATGGCGTGATCTATTTTTTTAGGTCCACTTTCACTTAAACCAATATCATGTAATAATGCTGCTACTAAACCTAGTTCAATTGTCCTTTGATTCTCATTTAACTGTATTAAAATTGTTTTTACATAGTTAGCTACTCTTTTATAATGAACTAACCCATGCTCCCAATCCCATTTACCGTCAGTTATAAATTTCATATTATCTATTTGATTTACTAATTCTAAATATTTAGAAT
>JAAWGF010000028.1 GCA_022795155.1 Bacilli bacterium
GGCCTCATATTCTTCCTGTGAAATGAGTTGCGCTTCAAGGGCTGCAGAGAGCCCCCCGGCCTGGGCGTCCAGTTCCTGCTCCTGGGCATCCAGTGCCTAGGTTTTTCTGAACAAAACTACCACAAAGTTTTGGAAATGGTCGGAACGCCAAACGGTATTATTTTAGTCACTGGAGCTACTGGTAGCGGTAAATCAACAACTGTTTACTCTATGCTACAACGACTTAATAAAGAAGATACAAATATTATTACTGTAGAAGACCCGATCGAAATGAATATTGAAGGAATAAATCAGGTTCAAACTAACAGCGAAATTGGATTAACATTCGCCAGTGCCTTAAGATCTATTTTACGTCAAGATCCAAATGTCATTATGATTGGAGAAATTCGTGATACAGAAACAGCTCAAATTGCAATTAGGGCTTCAATTACAGGGCATATCGTTTTATCTACGCTCCACACTAACGATGCACTAACAACGATTGAGCGTCTACTTGACATGGAAGTCCAACGTTACTTACTAGCAAGTGCTTTAGTCGGAATCGTTTCTCAAAAATTAGCGCGTAAACTTTGTTCACATTGCAAGAAGTTACGTCCTACTAATGAATATGAAAGAGACTTATTCAAGAAAGTTTTAGGAAAAGACGTAAAAGAAATTTACTCTAATGATGGCTGCGATGAATGTTCAAATGGATACCTTGGCCGTATAGCCATTCATGAAGTATTGTTGATTAATCAGGAGATTAGAGACGCTATTAGTTCAAATATTAGAAAAGACGAATTGCGTAATCTCGTTTATAAATCAGGTGTTACTACCCTACTTCAAGACGGACTTGAAAAAGTTCTAGAAGGCCAAACAACTTTAGAAGAAATCTTAAAAATTGTTGAATTGGAAGATGATGAAAAAGAGGAGGCTTTTAATATCATTGACGAGGCTGATGAACCTGATAACATTAATAATAATTCTGCCTTTGAATCTTTAAATAATATCACTATGCCACAAGAACAAACAGAAAAAATTGAAGATCCAAATAAACAAATGGATTATTTAGAAGATTTTATCAATAACAAATTTTAAAAAAAGCTCACAAATCATGATGTGAGTTTTTTTATGGATTTAACCTTGTTGGTCCACGATAAATAAAAGTGGCTTCTCTAATATTATCAAGTTCAAATATTTGCATCATTATTCTAGCAATACCAATTGCAAAACCACCATGTGGTGGGCAACCATACTTAAAGAAATCTAAATAGAAATTTAAAGAATCGGGATTAATATCTTTTTTAAGCATTTGCTCTTTTAAAATATCAACTCGATGTTCTCTTTGTGCACCAGTTGTTATCTCAATTCCTTTAAATAATAAATCATAACTATTAGTTAGACCATTTTCATCTAACATATGATAAAAAGGTCTTGCAGCAAAAGGAAATTTTGTTACAAAAATGAAATCACAATGATATTTCCTTTTCGCATATTCACACAATAAATTTTCTTCTTTACGTTCAAAGTCGTCTTCTTTTTCTCCAACATAATTAAATTCTTGCTTTAAAATATCCTTAGCCTCTTTAAAAGTAATACGTGGAAATTTAACTTTAGTATCACTAATTTCAATATTAAATAAACGTTTAATTTCTTTGCCATAAGTAACTCTTAATTTATCTAATGCATACTTAATCCATTCTTCTTCCATATCCATAACTTCCTCAAAAGAATTAATCCATGATATTTCTACATCAGCCATATTTATTTCGGTAGCATGATATGAAGTGTGAGAATTTTCGGCTCTAAAAGCTGGACCAATTTCAAAAACTTTATCAAACCCAGCCGCCATTGCCATTTGTTTATAAAATTGTGGGGATTGAGATAAACAAGCTGTTTGTCCAAAATAATCTATTTTAAAGACTTCAGCCCCACTTTCTGCTGCTCCAGCAGCAATTTTAGGTGTATGAATTTCTATAAAATTGTTATTAACACAATACTCTCTAAATGCATGTTCCAATAAAGTTTCACAGCGGAAAAACAAATTGTTTTCTTCACGACGTAAATCTAAAAAACGATAATCTAAACGTGTTTCTCTTAAAGCATTATCTTTACTAGTTATATCAAGTGGTAATTCTGGTAATGCTTTTGAAGTAACTACAATATTACAAGGAATAACTTCTAAGCCACCTAATTTAACTTTTTCATTAATTGAAACATTTCCAGTTATTTTTAAAGTACTTTCTAAAGTAAGATTATCAATAATTTTAACTAATTTTTGATTTTCTTCATTTTTTTCAATTGTAATTTGAACTTTACCAGTACTATCCCTTAAAATAACAAATTGAACATATTGTAAATTTCTAATTTTATCAACAAATCCTTGAACTACAATTTCTTTATTTTCATAATCTTTTAATCGACAAATATCTATTTTCATATTTTCTCCTATCTATACCTTTTATAATAATCTGATTGGCTAAAAATTTCATGGTTTAATGGTTGTTCTAAGTTATTATTCATAATTTCATATAAAGTATCTAATTGTTCTGAATTAATGATTTTGTTATTATATATAGGATCAGGGGGAATTATAATCGGTTCATGTGTCAAATAGTCATGACTATAATATACAAAACCAAAAAAATGAATTAATATATCCTGTTTACTACTAAGCTTTGATAAAATGCAAATAGTGTTATAACTAGGATTCAATAAACTTCTTAATCTGTCCATATCATGACCTAAATAATATTCTGACCAAGTTAAATGACTTACGTTTATATCATTAGAATATTTCTTTTTTACCTTATAAAAGAACCCATTAGGATCAATAAAGCCATCATAACCTACTATATTAGATACTTCTTGATAACAGTTAATATCAAATTTAGAATTCATCATCATCATCTTTTATCATTTTATCAAAAAAATTAATTAGCTCATCAACTGAAATTTTATATTCCTCTTTAGTTTGATTATCTTTTATTGTCAAAATATTATTAATAACTTCATCTTCACCAATGATAATGACATATTTAGAATTAAGTCGATCAGCTTGTTTAAAATTACTTTTAATATTGCGATTTAGCATATCCATTTCCGAACTAAAACCATTCATTCTAAGCATATTGACTAAATTTAAACTATATTCTTTTTCATTAGTACTCATAGGAACAATATAAATATCTAAATTGTCTAAATCACTTGGCAATTTTTGTTCATATTCTAAAGCAGTCATAAGTCTTTCTATACCAGTTGCAAAACCAACACCTGCTGTTTTGGGTCCACCAATTGTTTCAACTAACGAATCATATCTGCCACCACCGCATAAAACATTTTGGCTACCAAAACCTTCAACATCAGCTTCTACCTCAAAAACAGTATGCGTATAATAATCTAAACCTCTTACTAAATTTTCATCAATATTATATTCAATATTCATAGCTTCTAAATAATTCTTTACCTTATCGAAATGCATCCTACTTATATCATTTAAATAATTTGACATCTTAGGTGCATTCTTCATAATATCTAAATCTTTATCTACTTTACAGTCTAATATTCTTAAAGGATTAGTTGCATATCTTTTATTGCAATCTTCACACAAACAATCTAAATGTGGTTTAAAATATGCAAGTAAAGCTTCTCGATATTGAATTCTTGATTCTATATCACCTAAAGTATTAATATTTACTTTTATACCTTTTAAGCCTAATAGTTTATATAAATTAACAGGAATGCTAATAACCTCAGCATCGGCTAATGGATCACTTGTTCCAAAAACTTCCACGCCAAACTGATAAAATTCACGAAAACGTCCTGATTGTGGTCTCTCATAGCGATACATTGGACCATAATACCAACATTTGATTGGTTGACTAGCTTCACCATACATCTTGTTTTCAATGAAACTACGAACAACACCAGCTGTTCCCTCAGGACGAAGCGTCATCTTACGTTCACCACGATCGACAAAATCGTAGGTTTCCTTAGATACAATATCAGTTGTTTCGCCAACACCTCGGTGGAATAATTCACTGCTTTCAAACATTGGCGTACGAATATATTGGTAATTATACTTTTCCATTAAAGCCTGAATTAAATCACGCAAATATAATAAATTTTTACCATATTGACCATAAACATCATAAGTTCCTTTTGGTTTTTGAATCATCTGAATTCCTCCTTATTTTAAAATATATTTTTTAGGATTTTCAATTGTTTCCCCTGATACAATCAATTCTTTATATGCTTTTTTAAATTTTTTATCCTCAATAATTTGACATTCTGCAAAATAAAGCGATAGTTCAATTATTTCTTTAAGAGATCTGCCACCTGTTTTTAATTTGAGTGCTCTCTTTACTATCGCATCAATATAATCATCAAGCCATTTTAATTCAACGTTATATCAATCAAATAAATAATTTCGTTTAAATGCTAAGGGACTAGTTTTAGGTTTAATCAAGATTTTTTTTAAATCTTTATCTATTAATTCGCACATTTGCGCTAAACTTGGAAATCTACCAAGAAATTCAATAGGTATATTACCTCTTTTTTCCAAAATATTTTTTGAAATAGTTTTATCTTGATTCATCGCTTGAACAAAACCTGTCGACGGTTTATTATTTTCTTCTATTATATCAGCAAATGCCCCTGTAGCTAAGACTGTCAAATTAGAAGTATCAAATAAATAATGATTTGAATTATATTTAACCTCGTAAGTAGTTCCATCTAAAAATGGTAAAAAAGCATTCAAAACGCCACGACCGGCAACATACTGGCAACATCTTGATTATTTACAATATATATCTTTAATTTCATCATAGGTAAATGGAAATATATAAGCTAAATTATTATGTTTAGCCGTATAAAACCCTGAATTTTCAATTGATTGGTATCGATCTTTATTTTCATCTATTAACGTTTTATCATTTGTCATAACAGCATCTTTGACAATACTATCAAGTTTTAAAAATAAATATTTTTACTTACTTTAATTTTTTGCACAATTATAGCAGCATACTTTTCTTCCATATAACATCCCCCTGAAATAACAAAAAATCCATAAAATATAAGGACGAATTAACTCGCGGTACCACCTTATTTTATAGATTTACTATACACTTTAATTCTTTAACGCAGAAATACGCTTATTTTTCATTAGTGTCTTTCATAATATTTTATTTAAATGTTTTCACCAACCACATTTTCTCTTCAAAACAAAATATTAATACTTCTCTAAATCAATAATTAATATATTTAAAGTATACTATTTTATTTAAAATTAGTCAATAATTTTAATAAATTAAAATATATAACATTTTTAACATTTTTATAATATTACTTTAAAGCATTGATTTCTTTTTTCGATAACTTTGTATATTTTAAAATTAAGGAAATATCTATATTATCATTTAACATATTTTTAGCAATATCAAGTTTTTCTTCAGCCTTTCCTTCATTTTTTCCTAAACTAATACCTTCACTTCGTCCAATTTCAATACCATTAAAATATGCTGTTTCATAATGCTCTGTTTCATTCATCATTAATCTTTCAATATCTTCCATCTTTTTATACTCCTCACTATTTAAATTATATTTTTTTATTTCGGTTAAGATTTCCATATTTAAATCATCCTTAATAATTTTTGTTAATTTATCTAAATTATCTATTTTAAATAAACTAACTAATTCATAATATTTAGTCTCCTTATTATTAATATTTACTTTTGTTAAATCAAAAATTTGATATTCCATTTTTTTAGTAAATATTTTATTATTTCCTTTTAATCTAACTATATCTTTAATACTGTCATTAAATGATTTATAATTAATTATCGCATAAACTTTAATACCCTTTAATTGATCATAATCAGCTCCTTTTTCTAAACAATGATTAGCTATTATGTTAGATGCATAAAATAATAATCTTTCTTTAAAATTATGTCTATCTATATTTTGTAATTCCAAGATTACAATTTCACCATCAACATTAAGTAACATATCAACTATTCCTACTTTAATATCTTTATGATTTTTGATTAATACTGTATTTAAATATTCAATCTTGTAAGCCTTAATATTAAAAAAATTAAATAATAAATGTTTTAAATATCTCTCTTGGCTAAATATTTTTTTAAATAAATAATCGTTTTCTAATATAAATAAATTTTCATTCATAGTTAACCTACAATTAAATTATATATCTATTTTTTTATAAAAGCAATATATAATCTACTTTTTTCACCTCCTAATTATATATACAACATAACTTTTTGAAATCCTTTTTAAAGAAAAAAATATAGTTTTCACTATACTTTTAAGATATTATTATTTTAAATATTTATTAAAATTCATCTAATATAGATAAATCATTACTGATCAATTCAACTAAATTATTACCATATTTTTGTTTTAGATTATTAAACCTATTTATAAATTCATTATAATCAATCGTAAATAAATCTAAATAATCACTAAATAATTCATCAATAAAGTCAACATGCTCTAAAGTTAAAAAATTCACAATTTTCAAAATATTATCATCATTTAAATTTTTCAATACATCTAACTCATATTTTTCATACAATTCTTTTATATCAAAATTTTTCATAAACTTTTCCCCTTTTATTATTATTCATAATTTCATTTATATTAATATTATATTTTTCCTTTAAAGCTTTTTTAGTTGCATTTATGATAGGATTTAATTTATTATCTATTAGAAAATCAATTTTATTTTCTATCAAATAATCAAATAATGCCTTTTGTTCATCAGGATTTTTTCTAAGAGAATTAGTAGCAATAAATTTTGAAATACCATACTCTTCAAATAATTCAATATTTCCATTAATATACTTTTCTGTTATTGAAAATATAGTTGGCGTTAATAATTTAGAATATTTAGGATTATCCCAATATTTTAAATTAAGTTTTCTTCTTATATTAAAACAATTACTAAGCCAAATGCTTGATGTTAATAATGGCGTAAATTTGGAATCATCCCATTCAGGCATTTTTAATATTTTTGATATTTCATCATAGTTACTATGCCATATATTTGATGTTAATAATGGCTTAAATTTGGGATCATTCCATTCGTCCATTTTTAATATTTTTGATATTTCATTATAATTGCTTCGCCAAATATTGGATGTCAATAATGGCTTAAATTTGGGATCATCCCATTCAGGCATTTTTAATATTTTTTTACTTCATCATAATCTCTTAAATATAAATAATCACATATTAAATATTCTTTACCTTTTAATAACTCATTAATTTTTGCTTTTTTATCCATATTAAAATTTTCCTTAACTAATATTTTTTAGGATATTTTAACATAAACATTTTATAATAGTCAACTTTTTATTATCTAAAATTTATATTCTTAATCTTATGTTTCAAAAAATATAAGTCATTTTTATAAAATTTAATAACTGTAAAACAAATAATCGTTATCGGAAGTGATATAATCATTCCTAATATTCCTCCTAAAATACCACCTGTTAAACAAGCAAAAATAATAATTAGAGGATGTATTTTATTACTTTTGCCATAAACTAAAGGATTTATAACATAACCATCAATAACCGATAAAATCATAAAGGATATAAGCGTTTTAATAAATAGATCTCCTCCAATTGTAAAAGCCGTAATCCCAGCAATAATATTAGTAATAACCCCACCAATATAGGGAATGATGCCTAATATTGCTACTAAGATACCTAAAACAATAGCGTTAGGATGACCTATTGCCATATAAATAATAGTATATTCAAAAAAAGATATAATCATTATTTTAAAGAATGCTAAAAAATATTTTCGCATTTCGATATCGACTTCTTTAAAAAAGACAAAATTACGATCACTTTTTTTAAGCAATATTTTTTTTAATCTATTCCTAATTTTATCCATATCATTTAAAAAATAAATACTAAGTGTTGAAACAACAAGCGTTTTTGTAATATAATTAATCGAATTATTGACCAAACTTATAGCTCCATTTGATAAATACTCACCCAAATATTTAACGATTTCATATAAATATTTTTCCAAATCTAATAAGTCAATATTATATTTAAATGAAATCTGATTTACAAATGTTATAATATAATTTATTAATGAAACAATTTGATTAAAAAGCGTTGGAAACAACATAACACTTATAATAATAATTAATCCTAGTACTAATAAAATAATCATTAAAAGAGCTAGTGCTTTAGGAATTTTTTTATTTTTTAAATAATTTAATAATGGATAAAAAATATACGCAATAAAAAAAGCAAAAATAAATGGTAAAAATATTTTATTCATTGTTCTAAAAATAATCAACCATAAATTTCTACTTTTATATACTAAATATATTATAACACATACTAATGCGATATTTATCAAACGATAATTTAATTTATTTTTTAACAAGATTAACTACCTACTCTCTTTAAAATAGAAATTATTTCATACTTCTTTCTACTTTAATAATATGAGGGATAGTCCTAATTTCATTCATAAAGTTTTCTAATTTTTCTGTATCAGCTACTAATAACTTAATTTCATACATGAAGTATTCTTTAGCATTTAAACTATTAATACTTTGAATTTTAACTTCTGTATTATTAGCATTCGTAATAATATTTAATAATATATCTGTATCATTATCAGCACTTACTAAAATACTAGCTGAATATTTATTAATAATAGAATTATTCCAATGCACATCAATAAGACGTTCATTAAATTCAAAAACATTTGGGCAATTACATCTATGAATATTGATGCCATAACCTCTTGTAATATACCCAACAATTTTATCACCAGGAATTGGCATACAACATGACGCAATATTAACTTTAATATCATCTATACCAAGAACAACAATATCATTTTTATTTATTTTCGGTTTAACAACATTGTTTTTAGCTTTCTCCAACATTATTTCTTGCTTTGTCGCTGTATCATTATAGACAATATTCATAACCTGCCCAATCGCAATCTTATTATTACCTAAAGCAATATGTAATTCATCAAGATTTGGAAGTTTTAATTCATTTAAAATTTTATCAATATTCTCATCTAGATAAAAATCATTAACACCAACTTTTCTTTTACGTAATTCTTTCGCAATGATTTCTTCGCCTTTTTTTAAATAATCATCTTTATCAATCTTATTGAAAAAAGCTCTAATTTTATTTTTAGCTTGCGTTGTATAAACAATATTTAGCCATTCGCGACTTGGTCCTAAGGAATTATTATTAGTGTTTATTTTAACGACATCATTACTTTGCAATTTATAATCAATTGGCACAATATTACCATTTACTAAAGCACCAACCATCTTATCCCCAACATCAGAATGAATACGATACGCAAAATCAATTGGTGTTGCCCCATTAGGTAGTTCAATAACATCCCCACCTGGTGTAAATACATAAATCGTATGATTAAAAACTTCTTCTTTTACCGAATCAACAAACTGCTTATCACTTTCTTCATCATCACGCAATTCAATAATAGAACGAAAAAACTGCAATTTTTGTTCCATCGTATTTTGCATACTCGCTGAAACTTTACTACCATGTTCTTTATAAGACCAATGCGCTGCAATACCTTTTTCGGCAATTTTATCCATTTCATGAGTACGAATTTGAATTTCAAAAAAATATCCTTCTAAACCGATGACAGTTGTATGCAAAGACTGATACATATTCGTTTTGGGCATTGCAATATAATCTTTAAATCGTTTAGGGAGTGGATGATATATTGAATGAATTAACCCTAACGATTGATAACAATCACTAACGGAATTTACTAAAACCCGTAAAGCCAACAAATCATATATGTCACTAAATTTTTTCCCTTTATCAAGTTTTTTATAAATACTATAAATACTTTTTGAACGTCCTTTTATTTCATATTTAATATTTTGACTATCTAAAAGACTAGATACTTTACTAACCATGTCAGCAACCATCTTATCACGCTCAACTTTTGTTTGATTTAGTCTTTCGACAATTGAGAAATAAACATCAGGCTTGTAATAACGAAGTGATAAATCTTCTAACTCACTTTTAATTTTAAAAATTCCAAGTCGATGCGCAATCGGTGTTAAAATATCAAGTGTTTCTTTGGCTTTTACTTTTTGTTTTTCTTCAGGAAGAACCCAAAGTGTACGCATATTATGAAGTCGATCAGCTAGTTTTATGATAATAACGCGAACATCTTTTGATAAACCAACTAAAATCTTGCGGTGATTAGCAATAATAGCTTCGGTATCTCCTGAAAAATTTAATTGGTTAATTTTCGTTACACCATCAACTAAAACATATATATCTTCCCCAAAAAGATTTTTGATTTCCTCACCATCTACGTCACAATCTTCCATAACATCATGTAATAATGCTGCACAAAGTGTTTGATAATCAGCATTTACTTCTGTCAAAGTATAAGCAACATTTAAAGGATGCTCAATATAGTCTTCACCCGTTAAACGCTTTTGTCCAAAATGTTTTTCAAGAGCATAATCGTAAGCACTCCTAATATTATCTAATTCTTTTTTATCGGTTATATAATTACTAACTGCGCCAATAATATCCTCAATTGTCAATGAAAAATTCTTTTTTGTCAAATTATTTCACCCCTTCATTTGTTATAATGCTAAATAGATAAAGAAAATCTTTATCTATTTGTATGCTTTTAATAAATGTTTCACCTTATATCTACAATCGTTATCTTTCATATAATCATCTAGATTTTGTGTATAAATGATATATTCATATAAGCCTCTATTATTTTCTAGTAACTTTAAAAGTACTTGATTTTCTTTCTTTTCATCAAAAGAATCTATATCTTCAAACTTAACTACCATAACTTTTTTGTATAACAGTTCAAGTTCGGCTTTTTTTAAATTTTCAATATTTACAATTGACCATAATAACGAATTTTGAAACATTTGTAAATTTAGTTTCTTTTTATATGCTTCTAAAACATAATGAGCAAGAAAAACATTCTTCTTTTCTGAAATAAAACCCTGTTTCTCTAACTGTTCTATATAATTATTATGTGCTTCTTCTGAATACAAAATTTTATTACTATTAAGATATTAAATGGTTAAATCAAAGTCATAATTATTAATTTTTACAAAATTATTACTTAATTTATACATAATTCACCTTAACAATTAATTCCCTTAATCTTTTTTTCTTTAACCTCATCATCATCTTCATACCATTTCTTTTTGGCTGGTTTTCCAACATTTCTTTTTTCTAAAAGATATAGAATTTGCGTTGCGACAAAAATAGACGAATAAACACCCGAAACAAGACCAAATAGTAAAGCAATATTAAAATTAAATATTTCGCCAGAACCTAAAACAACTAAAGCAACAACTGGTATTAACGTTGTAATGGTTGTAATAATACTACGATTTAAAGTTTGACGTAAACTTAAATTAATAGCCTCTTTTAACTCTTCTTTTTTACTTATTTTACCTTTATATTCTTTATTTATATTCTCACGAACACGGTCAAATGTAACAATTGTATCGTTAATTGAATAACCAATAATTGATAAAATAGCGGCAATAAAGATACTACTAACTTCTAATTTTAAGAAACTAAATACTGCAACAATAAAGAATACGTCCCAAATTAAAGCCATAATTGCTCCTAACGCATAACTAAAACTAAAACGAAGGGAAATATATATAATGATACCTATAATAGCAATACCTAGCGAAATAAACGCATTTTTTACTAACTCACGCTTTACAACATTTGTAACAACACCAATTGAAGCCTCAGCATCATATTTTTCTTTAAAATAGTTTTTAGCAATTTCCTTTTGATTATTATCTTCACTTTGATCACTAAGTTCATCATTAATCGTTATAACAATACTTCCATCAGCTAAATATTCAATATTATTTAAATCATATTTTAACTCTTCAACATCTTCTTTTAAATCAGCTTCACTAATTTCCTTATCGGCAACTAAAGTAATCGTTGAACCACCTTTAAAATCGATTCCTAAATTTAATTTATTTGTAAATAAAGAGAAAATTCCAGCCCCAATAAAGATAATTGAACAAATTAAAATTAATCTATATTTACCAATAAAATCAAAACCCTTAAAAGCATTTTTCGTACGTTTCTCATTTTTTTCTAATTTTGGTAAATCAACTTCTTTAACACCGATAAAAGCTCTAATTTTATTATCAAAATAACCTGTTTTAACAAATATTCCAAGTAACCATCTTGTTAAGAACACCATAATAACCATCGTAACTAAAGTACTAATAATTAGCATGGTTGCAAAACCTTTAACACTACTTTCGCCAAAAATAAACAGAATGATAGCTACTAATAATGTTGTAAGGTTGGAATCAAAAATTGTCATAAAGGAATTTTTATTACCATTTTTATAAGCCATTTGTAGTTTAGTTCCTTCGTATAATTCATCTTTAATACGTGCGAAATTGATAACATTAGCGTCAATTGCCATACCAATTCCAATTACCATAGCAGCAATACCAGGAAGAGTTAAAACACCACCAATTAACCAAAATACAAATAAAGTTACACAAGTATAAATCATCATCCCAATGCCCGCTACAAAACCAGCAAAACGATAAACAATAATCATAAATATAATGATAATAGCGATACCTATTAAACCAGCTGTAACCGTTTTAGAAAGGGAATCTTCACCAAATGAAGCTGATACAACATGAGAAGATATCTCTTCTAATTTTGTTGTTAAACTTCCCGAATTAATTAATTCAACTAAATTTTCAACCTCTTCTTTTGTAAAATTACCTTGAATAATAACATCGTCAGCAAAACCTTCACGAACACTAGCACTTGATAAACATTTTATACCAGCAATTGCTTCTTCAGTATCAACTTTACCACAAACGCTTTGATAATTTTGGAATTTATCCGTACTTGCATCAAAATCTAGCCAAATAACAATACGGTTATCTTGCATTTCACTAACATTTTTCGTTACTTTATAAAATTGTTCTTTATCAGCAATACTTAACCCAATAACATAATTACCATACTCATCTTGGGAAACACGTGCGCCACCATCTTTTAAAACATCACTAGTCATAAGGAGATTGTCACTTGTATCCCTAAAAGTTAAACTAGCGGCACGATTTAACATTTTAATTGCGCTATCTTGATCATAAACACCAGCTAACTTAACTCGAATACGTTCACCTTCAATTGAAAGTTCAGGTTCTGATACACCAAGCCCATCAATTCTTCTTAGCAATGTTTTGTAAGTACTTTTGACCATATCACTAGTAACTTCTTCATCATTAATACTTTTAACTTGATAAAGAATTTCGAAACCGCCTTGCAAATCAAGTCCAAATTTCATATCTTTAAACAAAGTTATTGAAACAAAACATACTAAAAATAATGAAACTATTGCAAATACTAAATTTTTTATAAATTTACTCTTCATTTTTATCATCCTCACTATTGTCATTAAAATATAATGTTCGATTTTTTTGATTTAATTTTCCTTTTAAATAGTCATCAACTAAAATTTCATCACAATTGAAAATATCACTTACCATTTGGTGCAAATTCAAATTATGCGCATTTTTCCATTTATTTTCTTTAAAATAATTCCAAATATCCTCTTCAGTTATATAATTAAGACCATTTCTATGTAATTCGCTCTTTCGCGCTATAAGAGCTGGTTTAAGTCTTATATACAATTCTTCTAGCGAATTAAAAACAATGTCCTCATTATTTTCGTTCATGTTTTACCTCCATAAATAATTTTTTAAATACTTACATAATATATTATATATTAAAAATATCTATTTTTAAAGGAGAAAATATGAAAAAAAGCAAATTTGTTAAATCAACACTTATTTTAATCATTGGTGGTTTCATAACAAAAATTTTAGGTATGATTATAAAAATCGTCATGACACGTTTAGTAGGCACTGAAGGAATTGGCTTATATATGATGATTTCCCCAACATTTATGTTACTAATTACGTTAGCCCAATTAGGATTTCCTATCGCCATTAGTAAATTAGTCGCCGAAGATCGAGGTAATAATAAAAATATTGTTTTTTCTATTATTCCCATATCAATTATCATCAATATCATCATTATTATCTTCTTATTATTTTTTAGTGGTTTTCTAGCCACTAATTTATTAAAAGATCCTAATTTAAAAATTCCACTATTATGTGTTGGCTTAGTCTTACCTTTCATAAGTATTTCTAGTATTTTACGAAGTTATTTTTTTGGGAAACAAAAAATGATACCGCATGTTGTATCAAATGTTACTGAAGATATTATTCGTCTAATTACTTTAATTATTGGTATTCCGATTTTTTTAACTAAAGGAATATATAGCGCCATCAGTTTTATCGTCCTATCAAATATTTTTAGTGAGATTACCTCAATTGTCGTTTTATTTATTTTTTTGCCTAAAAATTTCAATTTAACAAAAAAAGATATAACACCTAATGCTAAAAATATTAAAGATATTTTCAATATTGGCTTGCCATCAACTGGTAGTAGAATTTTAGGAAATATCGCCTATTTTTTTGAACCAATTATTATTACTAATATTTTATTACATATTGGTTATACTAATAATTTTATCGTTACAGAATATGGCATTTTAAATGGCTATGTTATGCCCCTTTTAACCCTTCCATCATTTTTTACAGCCGCCATATCCCAAGCACTATTGCCAGTCGTTAGCAATGCCTATAGTCGTAATGATGTCAAATATACTAAGCAAAAAATAAGACAAGCAATATTTTTCTCACTATTAATCGGTATCCCAGCAACTATCATTTTCTTATTTTTCCCTAGTCTCCTTCTAAAAGTAATTTACAATACTAATGAGGGGATTAGCTATATAAAAGTTTTAGCTCCATTATTTATTTTACATTATATTCAATCGCCACTTACTAGTAGCTTACAAGCCATGGGAAAAGCCAAATGCGCAATGATGGGTACTTTAATTGGTATTATTATAAAAATAACAACATTATTTATTTTCTTAAATCTAAAAATCGGTTTATGGGGATTAGTTATAGCTATAAGTACTAGCACCATTTTTATAACCTTACATCATATTTATTATGTAAAAAAATACCTGAATTAACTATTCAGGCAAATAAGTCGCATTATTACATTTTTCACTAATTTTACTATACTCTGATTCAGAATAATACAAATTGTTATAGTTTTCACAATAACCAGATACATATTGTTTATAATCCTCCTCATAGTAAATAACAATTTTAGCATTCATATTATCTTTACTATGCAAAGGATTTTTAACATCATCCATCTTTAATAATCCAGCATGTTGTAATCTTTCAATATCAATTGTAATTGCCCCACCATCTATTTTATTCGATGGTAATAAATTATCATTATTAACTGCCCAACTATCCGCTGCATCTAAAATTCTTTTAACTTGCTCTTTATATAATTTTTCTTTAGAATTATTAATAGAATCAATAGCTGTTGGAATAGCAATAAGTCCAATAATAGCTAAAATGACAATTACTGCTAATAATTCTATTAAAGTAAAACCTTTATTATTTTTCATATTACATATCTCCTTTATTATCTATAATAATTATAAAATACAAAAAGCATATTGTCAATTATTCTAAAAAATATTTACATATTAACTAACATTTTATATATATAAATTTTTAAAGAATCATTTTTATAATCAAGTATATAATAATTATTGCTGTTTTGTGATGATAATACTACATTGAAAAAATCATCAAATATATTTCTAGAAATTACCTCATCAGCATTAAAATAACTAACTGTCATATTTTGTTTATTACCTATAGAATAAAGATTTAATTTAACTTCATCTTCATTAGTATATACATAATATTCATTATTAACATCATTGTATTGAAAAGAATAATCATCGCTTTTCAATATTTTTAAATGTACACCATTTTGAATAATTCCTATAATAACAATTGATAATACTACTAAATAGAAATTAAACGAAATTGCCAAGTCCCTATAATATGACTTAAAATAATGGTATCATAGTCATCGCAAACCTTCTTTAAAAAAGCTCCAAAACTCGTATTGATAGCCATTTCTTTTTAAACTCCCTACCACACTTAAAACAGTAATTAGCTTTATAAGAATTATTATGCTTACATCTTTTACATTTCAAAACTAACCTCTACTCATTTTTCCCTTCTACCTAATAACGCATCTGCTTACCATAATCCAATTTTGATGCATCTCCATCAACGCTTTCAATATAAAGGTCTGACGAATAAGTTACAAAATCAGCTAAATAATATTTATCACCAACTTTAACAACAATAAATTCGAAATCGTCTTTTCCAGACCAAGTTTTTTCTGCACCATTATAATCAGGTAAATAAAACCTACATAAAAGCTAACACTAAAAAATTCATTACCACTTAAATCTAAATTCTCTTTCGTATGTTTAAAGAAAACGCCATCTAAAACATCAATTCCAGATCTTTTGACCTCATCTTTAAAATGATTTTGATACAATAGTTTTTTTATGGAATTATCATCACTAATTTTTATAAATCTCTCAATATCGTTTATTAAACTACCGATGTCATAATATTCCTGAAAAATATCTCCAATAAATCGTTGCAAACAACTATATTCATTACAATTGAGACAATTACTGTTATACTTAAGATAATCGCATACAAATATTTTTTAATAAAATATTTAAGTTTATCAATAAACTTATCAATTATTGTACCTTTTATATCACTATTAGTTTGATCTAACAAATAATCAACAAATAGCAAATTATTTGTTTTTTTTAATTCACCACAATAATTGCATTTACCACGTCTATTTACTTGTTCCTTACTGCAAACACTTATTAAATCTTTTTTAAATATTATAACAAATCATTTTTCTTAATAATAAAAGTTTTTTCTTTAGTATGAAAAGCATAAAAAACATCTTCTAAATTTAGTTTTTTATTTTTTAAAATTTTCATAACCCAATCTGAACTTTTTTTCATATCTTTTAATACTTCTTTATTAATAACCCCATCCATAATAATTGGCATTGGATAATCAACCGTATTTTGAAAAACTGATAATTTTCCATCATTTTCTAAAACCGCGTAACTTACTTCTTCAATACTTTTAATTCCTTGTTCCCTTAATTGTGTAATTAAATCATCTAAACTATAGCGTAGTTTTGACATTTCATTAAATTTTAATTTGCCTTCTTTTATAATAACAGTCGGGCTTCCTTCGACTGATTTTCTAAACTTAGTATTCTTTAGAGATATATAACTTAACACTACTTGAATGATAACTAAAACCGCAATAGGAACGATTGATCTAAATACAGAAACATCAATATCTTCAATCGAAATAGCCGCTAGTTCTGCTATTAACAAACTAACAATTAAATCAACAATACTAAGCTCGCCAACCTCCTTTTTACCCATAATGCGATAAGCTAAAATAATAATAAAATATAATAAAGCCGTCTTAAAAATAATTTCAAAGTACATAATATCACCTACTTTATTATGTTTTAAAGAATATTTTTTTATACAAATAATAAAATTTATTAAGGAGGAATCATATGGAATACTTAAAAAATATAGGTAAATCTTTATTATATATATTTTCGATTATAATAATTTCAACGTTTTTAATTACTATTTTAAATTACTTTAACATTATAGGTTCAAAAATAGTAGCTATATTAAAAATATTTATTATTTTAATTTCCATGTTTATAGGTGGTTATTTAATTGGTAAAAATAGTAAACAAAAAGGATGGCTCGAAGGTTTAAAATTAAGTGGAATAGTTGTCGTTATTTTGGTTTTATTTAAATATTTAGGTTTACAAGATAAATTTTCCATTAACCATTTAATTTATTATTTAATTTTAGTAATTAGTTGTACCTTAGGAAGTATGATTGGTATAAACAGAAAAAAAATATAAATATTATCAAAAAAAATATATAAAATTATTATTTATATATTTTTTTATATACTTTTAAAACCTCTTGAGCATAATTATCACTATTATAATTTGTAACACTAGTCTTAGAATTATTTTTTAAAATTTGTAATTTTTCTTTATTATTCGCTATTTCAATCAGCTTATCAATGTAATCTTTATCATCCACAAAACGAATTCCATTATAGCCATCTTGCATTATATAATTAAAAACTTCATCTTTATAATACATAATAGGAACACCTTGTTGCAAAGATTCCAAAATTGTTAAACCCTGTGTTTCAGTATTAGATGCTATAGCTGTCATATCAGCTATTCTATAAAAATTGGCAATAGAATCATAATTAACTTTCCCAATAAATCTAATATATTCTCCAATATTTTTCATTAATACATAATTTTTATATTTTTTTAATAGTGGCCCATCACCAACAAAAAGAAGTCTTACATTAGGATTATATCTAATTATCTGTTCATGACATCTTATTAATGTATCAATATTTTTCTCTTTAGCAATTCTTCCAACGTATAAAACCACAAAATCATCTAAATTAATTTTCAAAATTTTTTCTAGTGGTATAAAATTTTCTGTATTTAGCTGGCGAATTCCTGTTTTAATAATATAAGGTTCTTTTTTTATATCATAACGTTCTTTTAAATAAGTAGAAATTTTTTCAGATGGTGTAATAAGTGCATCTATTTTTTCTCTACAAAAATTATCAACTAATAACCTTTCTAAACAATCGCCAAAACCAAAAATATTGCCCAATGCATAATGTTTATAATCATCATATGATGTATGATAAGTATGAACATTAGGTATATCTAACATTTTAGAAACTTTATTAGCAATTAATCCAATTGTAAATTCACTATGCGAATGTATTATATTTAAGTTTAACGCTTTGATCGCATTAAAATTATCCTTAGAATTAATATTAACTATTTGGCAATTCCAACTGTTAAAATCAATACTTGGAAGAAACAAGACATCCTCTTTAAGTGTTGGCTTTTTAACATTTCCTCCTGTTACAATAATCACCGAATGGCCTAATGAACTTAATCCAGTTTTAAGTGCATCTACACTAGTAATTATTCCATTTATTCTTGGATAATAACTATCACTAAATAATCCTATTCGCATATCAAATAACCCCTTGTTGCATCGTATAATAGCATACACAAACAAAAAAGTCAAATAATTCTAACAAAAATATTATTTCAATAATTCAATTTGATTTTTCGCTAGTCCAGTAATTTTAGAAACAAGATTAATATCAATATTTTCTGTTAACATATTTTTAGCAATATCAAGTTTTTCTTCAGCCTTTCCTTCATCATCGACTATCCTATCGAGATGTCGCCCCTCACAAAGCGCCACC
>JAAWGF010000029.1 GCA_022795155.1 Bacilli bacterium
TAACAGATTAATCTGTTATTCAAAGTTTAATATAATTAGCAAAACTATTTGTCACTGTAAAAAAATCTTTATCACTAATTTTCATCTTTTCTAAATAAGATAAATTTTTAGTTTTATAATGCTCAACATTTATTATTTAAAAATTCTATCGTTTTTTATTATAATATATTTTATAATAGCGTAAATAAATAACCCTAGAATTAATAGCGCTAACAATCTAGATACTATAATATTTATATCATCTGGAAAAAACTTGTATTTATTTTCAACACCATTTATAGTTATAGTTAAAGTTGCTGTTGAAAATATTAAACCAATTAAAATCCAACCAACAATTTTATTAAAAGTTAAACTTTCCTAATAGATAAATATTAGCAATAGGAACCCAGCCCATAGCTGTACCATAACCTTTTTTTTATTTATTAAATTTACTTAAGAATATTGCTTGAACAACATAAATTATAAATATTAATATTAAAATAACAATCGCCCATGTAGATGAATATTCGATAAACATATTCATATTGTCTACCTCCACTATAAAATATATTCTATCATAATCCAGCATTAAATTACAATAAAAGACAATTTAAAACCTAAAAAAAATCTAGTTTTACTAGATTTTTATTTACAAGTATATTTTTGTGCTTCAAATGCTTTTTTTAAATCATCATAAGTAACAGTTTCACTATCAATATTTAATTGTTTGAAGTAATCTTCATCAGCTGTCATTTCAGCTTTTACTCCGTCTTTAGTTTCAGTTACTTTGATATTTTCATCAAGTTCTTTAAGCTCATCAACTAAATCTTGTTTTTGATCCTTATACTCATCTGGAACTTTAACATCGATAATAACTTTCATATCGTTCATCTTATCGCCTTTAAAACTGATTTTAACTGTAGAATTCATTTCGATACCTGCAATATCATTAGAAGTAGTACATGTTAAATTCTTTCCACCACAACCAGTCATTACGAATACAGATACTAATGCTACTAAAGCTACTAACTTACCTTTCATCAATACACACTCCTCTCAAAAAATATATTAACATATTTAAAAAAATAAATCAATCAAACTTTATCAAAATAAGTTATTTTTCGTTCCATTACATCATCTTCAATCGCATCTCTCAATATTTTTCTTATTTTTTCGGGTTCCTTAATATTTTTCAATACAACTTTTCTACCTATATTGTCACTACCTGAATGTGTATCAACAGTAACATATAAATTACCAACCCCAAGCCAACGCTGAATTAAACTTTCAATTAAATCTGGATCTTTTAAAGTATATAATTCAATTGTATTCGTATGACGTTTAAAAAAGCCTTCTTTAATAATAAGTTCATCTTTCGTAATTTGGTAAACCGTAAAATTAAGATGCAAACTAGTTAAAAATCGATCAAACAAACCGGCTGGTTGACCTTCCCAAATAATTTCATAATCAACATCTTTTACTTTAGATTTGTTTATATTATCAGTAACATTTGTTGTTTCATTGCTAACTTGTTCGGTTTTACTCTCTTCATTCATACTATCACTCCAAAAAAATTATAACAAACAAATTATTTATTGTCTATGCATAATTTAATATATTGGTTTCAAAATAATAATATGGTATACTTAAAATAAGGTTGGTGAAAATATGTTATTTTTATGTATTAAAATTTTTTTCGCGAGAATTTTAGATGTATCTCTTGGAACGGTTAGGACTATTTTTACAGTAAAAGGAAAAAGTCTTATTGCTAGTTTAATCGGTTTTATTGAAATATGTATTTGGTTTACAATTGTTAGAGAAGCGCTTAATACTGATGAAACAAGTTTATGGATTATGGTTTCCTATGCAGCTGGTTATGCAACAGGAACTTATATTGGTGGAAAACTTTCTAACAAAATTATTAAAACTAATTTTAGTGTTCAGGTCATTACAAGCAACTTAAAACTTGCTGAACTACTTAGAGGTGAGGGATATGCAGTATCATTAATCAACATTCAAGGACAAGAAGAAAAAACTGACAAGTATATGTTATTTATCGAAATTAGAAATAAAAACTTGACACATTTAAAAGAATTTATTAGACAAAATGATGACAAAGCATTCGTAGTCGTTAATGAAACCAAATTTGTTCAAAATGGTTTTATCAAATAAAAATTACCATGAAGGTAATTTTTTTATGAATTAACTTTTTTATTAAATTTTTTCTTTATTAAAACACCAATAAACAATAAAATGTAAATAAATAGTAATATAGCTCGCATATAAGGAACTTTGTTGTATGTAAAATTATTAAAATCGGTATTATTTTTAAATAAGTAAACAGAGCCTAAGAAAATTAAAATAGTAATAATAATTGGTAATAATTTACTTTTATGATTTTGCTTAATTGAATTAGTTATATAATAAACAACAAAACTAATATTAAAGAATAAGCCAAATAACCACTGAATAGTTATAACATTTTCAATACGATCAATAAAAGTAAAAATCTGAATTCTTTTTAAAACCATATATTCAGGATATTGATATATACTCGCTAAATGAATACCCAAAACACCTAAAGTTATAACAACCAAAGTAAATTTAATTAAAAAAGATAAGATGTAAAAAATCCACATATATTTACGATATTTTTCAGGCTTGACTAAATTATTTTTAGGAACAATAAGTAATAAATAAATAGGCATCAAATTAAAAAGAAAATTATACAAAGCTCCAATTAAAGGTCGCTTAAATCCATATTCTAAACAGGGTTTCAAATTTCCTATATCAAATTCAGGAAAAAGTCCTATAATAGAAATTAAAAACAAGATAACACAAAGTGTAAACAGAATTAAACAAGTTCGCGACAATGTTTCAATACCTTTAATATTAACTAATATGATTAAAAAGGCAAAACCTAACCCAATTAAAAATGGGGGCGTTGCTTTTAAAAATTGGCTAGTTATAAAAGTTGTTAAATTAAACATCGCACTTATACCCATAAATAGAATAAGTCCTAAACAAAGATAGTTTAAAATAGTTCCAAATGGTTTGCCAAAAACCTTTTTAAATTTTTCAGCAACATTTAATTCGGGTTCATAATCATAGATTACAAAAAAACTAAGAAGAATAAAGCTGCCAGCAATCGCAGCTATAATAATACTTATATATGCATCAACTCCAGCTGCTTTAATAACCGAAAACGTACCAATTCCTAGAAACGATGCAACCAAAAGCATACTTAACATAGAAGAAAATTGTAAGCAATTTATTTTATCTTTTTTCATCGTTTAATCACCTTAAGAGAGTTCCCTTTCTCAACAAAATCAAAATCAACATCAATTTCTATATCCAAATCTTTAAATACAGAATCATACCATTCATCTTTAAGGTACTTATAATATTTAGGATTGCTTTTATAAAGAATATCCCTGAATCCAAATACATCTGTATTATATTCATCTCTAATTGTATTAATAGTATCATCAATATTATCTTTTAGCTCGTCCTCTAAGCTACTTTCAATTTCACTAACTACTTTTAAATCCTCTAAATCCAAGTCACAAGTAACCTCATTAATATTTAAACTACCTGTTATTTTAATTTTCGCTTTTAATGGATCACTTTCCATTGAAACGTCTGTTTTTGTATTAATAATTTCGCTGACAACATATTTATTATTATCACACTCATAAGAAAGAACTGTATTGTTTATTTTACCTCGAACAAAACTTAAAGCTATACTTTCTTTTTCACTTAAAAAACCTAACAATTTATCATCTTTAAATACTCCCATTGTACTTTCAATAACATTTTCTTCTGGCTTAGTCGATTCTGTGTTTTCAATTGTATCCCCATCTTCGTCCTTTTCTTTTAAAACAACGCTTGGCAAAACAATTTCTTTATTACTATCTAAGTAACTAGCGATTAATTGTTCAAAATCGACAACTTCTCCTACCCCTAAATATTTATTATCAACTGATAAACCCTCATCAATATGTTTAGAATTAAGCGTTTCAAGTGGAGTTACAACTTTTAAAATATCTTCAGCTGTTGCATCACGGGCTATTACAACCTGAAATTGTTTTCTAAGTTCGGAATTACGGAAAAACAAATCTAAAATATCATAGATACCATCCCGAGCCAACTCCTCGCCAATAACCAGCACTTGAATATGATCAGCATAAATTCTTCGAGAAGATTCTAGTATTACACTTCGTAAAGCCTCCTGTAAATTTTTACCAGTTGATGTATATGTTACAAATTTCGGTTGCTCCATTGATGAATTAGTATCAGCCCCATTTTTTTGGGTATTTATAATTTGGATAGTCGTTTTATAGCCATCATCCGTTTTATCAATTCCAACTGCGCTGGTTATAGCTAATTCGTTTAATTCTCGATAATTAAAACACCCTGTTATGAAAAAAAGCGGTAATATCAAAACTAACAATTTAATTTTTTTCATTGTCACCAATCCTTTGTTTTATAGTATTGTTTGATAAATATTCACGACGTTCCTTAAGCTTCTTAGCAGGAAATTTGATTAAACTATTTTTTAAACCCGTAAAACTCGTAGGAGCATAGGGCATTAAATATGGTTTTCCAAACGAATTTAAACTAGTAAGTTCAATAATAAAATAAATAAATCCGATAACAACACCAACCATGCCTAAAAATGAAGCAAGTAACATAAATAAAATCCGATACCAACGTAGCCCATTAATTAATTCAGGTTCTGTAAACGGTAACGCTGAAATTGAAGTAAGCGCAATAACGATAATCATAATTGGTGAAACAATTCCCGCTTGAACTGCCGCATCACCTAAAATTAAAGCCCCAACAATTGATAAAGAACTACCAGTAAAACTTGGAACACGTAAATCACTTTCCCTTAATATTTCAAAACACAAAAGCATCATCATTGCTTCAAAAAAGGCAGGAAATGGTACACCATCACGTTGGGTTGCAAAATTAACTAAAAGTTCTGTTGGAATCATTTCCTGATTATAAGTAATAAGAGCTATATAAAAAGCTGGTAATATTAATGAAATAAAAAAGGATAAAAATTTAACAACTCTTGTCAAAGATACATTCTTCCATTTACCATAGTAGTCTTCAGCCGTTTTAAAAAAATCATTTAATACAGCTGGCATAACTAAAGCATATGGACTATTATCAGCAATAATTACCACTTTACCCTCAAGTAAGGCATTAACTACAACGTCAGGTCGCTCAGTTGTTATCATTGTTGGCAAAACATTTTTATTTTCTTTTTCAACCAAATTTTTTAATACTTCACTATTGATAATACCGTCTATATCAATTTTTTCTAATTGTTTTTTTACAGTATCAACAAGTTCCTTTTTGGCAACACCATTAACATGTAATAAGCCAACTTGTGTATCAGTATACTTACCCATGACAATTGAATCAATCCATAAATCATTTGATCTAAGTCTTTTTTTGATTAGACCAATGTTCTTTTGATAGTCTTCAACAAAAGCATCCTTACTTCCACGGAGAGTACTCTCCGTATCTGGTGTTGTAATACCTCTAGCTAAATCAGCCTTGGTTTCTAAGACTAATGCTTCAGAGTCTCCTTCAATCAAAATAATAGTAAACCCACGATGTAAATAAAAGCACACTGATTCATAATTATCAATCGTTGTTACTTTAAAATTGCTAATATCATTTTCAATTACTTGCAATAATTTTTTTGAATTTACCTTTGTATCCGCAATTCGAGTTAAACTTCTAACAATGAAATCACTTATTTTATCACTAGATGCAAGTGGTTCATTATATATAATAAAAACTCTAGTTTTATTAAGATACTTCTCCCTATAGACAATATCACCTATATTGTTAGTATCCTTTTTTAATTTTGAAACAATTTTATCAATATTATTAAGCATTATATCACCTAAATTCCTAATTTTATTATGGTACAATTTATATAAATTATTAGACAAACAAAAAAAAATAAATATTTTTCAATTTATTTTTTAATACTAATTTTAAGATTTTCTAATTTTTATTTTAAGTTTTCTATTTGTTTAGCTGCTAATCCTGTTATTTTTTCAATTAATTTAATATCAATATTTTCCATTAACATCTTTTTAGCAATTTCAATATTTCTCTATTTAATTGATTCTTAATAATCTTCGTTAATTTATCTAAATATTGTGTTTTAAACAAATTTACTAATTCATAATATTTAGTGCTTTTATTATTATATCTACTTTCGTTAAATCAAAGATTTGATACTCTAATTTCGTTGTAAATATTTCGCTTTCATTTTTTAAGTATACCTTATTTTTAATATCATTATTAAATAAAGAATAATTCACAATTGCATAAACTTTAATACTTCTTAATTTGTTATAATCTTCATTTTTTCTTAAGCAATAATTTCTTCAAATATAACAGATCTCTAAATAAGGACTTAAATAATAATCATTATCTAATGTATATATTTTCAAAATTGTTAGCTTACAATTAAATTATATATCTATTTTTTTAAAAGCAATATATAATCTAATTTTTTTCACCTCCTAACATATATATACAACATAATTTTACTAAATCCTTTTTTTCATCTAAAAAACATCACGATATATCGCAATGTTTTAACTATTCAACAACCAGGATTTATTTTTTCATACTTTTTATATTTATCTTTTCTTCATCACTAATTTGCCTAGATTCAATAATTTTTTGTAACGTTTTATTATGAGTCCAATCATCTAAATTATTACTATTATTTAAATAGTTTAAGGTTTCTTTTTTATGTTTTACATAACTCATTGATAAAAACCACGCTATAGCCATTTTTACGTAATAATCATCTTTTTTTATTTTTTGAATTATTTCAAATATCTTAAAAATGTATTTTTTATCTATATAATAATTTAAAAACATTACTAACATAAATCTTAACGTAAATTCTTCTTTAGAATTTTTACACTTACACAAATATTTAAAAAAATAATCTAAATCAGTATTTACTATTTTTAAACTTGCACAAAATGTATCACAAACTGACCAATTATCAATTTTAGGTAAAAATGTATCAATATATTTAATAATAAATTCCTTTTCACCTTTTAAATTACCAATAACAAAACCCTCTATCATTGTTTCTTCAAAAGAATCATTTGTTACATTATTTAAAAATTTAATTGGTTCTTCCCTAGCAATCTCTTTAGCAATCCGTCTTAAAATAGGTACTCTAACACCAAGAATATTATCGACATTAGGAAGTAACTTTTTTGAAAAATCACGGTATTTAATATCAATATTTTTTTGTATTTTTGTCTTTAATTCATCATTCATTAAAACTACTACTTTCTAAATCTAATAATTTTTGTTTTATATCTATTCCATATTCATACCCAACTAATTTTTTATTTTTGCCTATTACTCGGTGACATGGAACAATTATCATTAAATGATTTTTGTTACAAGCCATACCAACAGCACGACTAGCATTTTTATTACCTATTAATTTAGCAATTTCACCATAAGATTTTACTTCACCATAAGGAATATTTAATAATTCTTTCCAAACTTTAATTTGAAAACCACTACCAATTAATTTAATTGGCAAATCAAAACTAGTTCTTACTCCCAAAAAATATTCTTCTAATTGTTCTTTAGCACACTCTAAAACTTTATTTCTAACACTCTTATTTTCTAAAAACGATTTGTCAGTAAGATCAACTCTAATAATACTACCATCACATTCCGTAATTATAATATTACCTATAGGAGAAGAAAAAATTAAATAATGATCCATTTACTCACCAAAAGATATTTTACATTTAACTAGTCTTTTTAATCGCTTTAGTTTAAACTTTTTCTTACTTTCGACAAGCAAAATATTTTCAAATACTTCCCATATAGCTACCCAACCAATAATTAAAAATACTTCCGAAATTAAAAAATCATTAATTGTTCCAACAAAATGCGAAATATATATTAAAATTATCCCCAATATAAATAAAACTATTTTTTTAAAATTGTTATATTTATAATATATTAAAGTTTCTCTAATACTAAGACCAAAATATTCTCTAATCATATCGACAATATCATTTTTTTCATTCTTAGTTAATTCATCTTCTATTTTTATATTTATTTTTATATCATCTTTAATCGAATAACCTAAACTTTGATTATAAATATAACTTCCTAATTCACTAGATAATTTTTTTGAATTAAAATTATTATATAAATCCTCTTTATCGCTAACAATAATATCTATCACATTTATATTCTTACTTTTCATATAATCCCTCATATTTATTATAGCAAAAATAATTATAGATAATCAAATTTCATGACCATTTTAAAGATATTTACAAGTTATATATAAAAAAATCATAGCTAATTATAACTATGATTTTTCTTATTTATTTAGATATAATATCACAAATTAAATTACTAATTTCTGTTGGATTATCGATTGTAAGACCTTCAATAAGTCTAGCTTGTGAATATAATATTTTCGTATATTTCTTTAATTCTTCCTTATCATTTTTATATAAGTTATTTAATTTTTCTACAATTGGATGCTCACTATTTATCTCTAGAATCGTTTTAGCCTTAATTTTTTGATCAGTTGGCATCGCATTAAATACTTTTTCCATTTCAACTGATACATCCCCTTCTGTTGTTAAACAAACAGGATGGCTTTTTAATCTATTTGTAAATCTAACATTTTCAACATTATCAGTTAAACTTTCTTTCATTATTTTAAATAAATCTTCATGATCCTTATTTAATTTTTCTACCTTTTTATTTTCTTCTTCACTATTTAAATTTAAATCTTTTGAACATACATTAATAAATTTCTTTCCATCATATTCCATTAATGATTGAATAGCAAATTCATCCATATATTCCGTTAAATATAAAATTTCAAAACCTTTATCTTTAACCAATTCAACTTGTGGTAATAAATCAATTTTATCAACTGTTTCACCATTAGCATAATAAATCGTATCTTGATCTTTTTTCATATTAGTTACATATTCTTTTAAAGTAACTAATTCTTTCTTATCTGATGAATAAAATAGAACTAGCTCTTTTAATTTATCTTTATCCATACCATAATTATTATAAATACCAAATTTTAATTGCATACCAAATGTTTTAAAAAACTTAATATATTCCTCACGATTTTTTTCTAACATATTTGTAAGCTCATTTTTAATTTTGTTTTCAATACTTTTCGCAATAATACCTAAATTTTTATCATGTTGTAGCATTTCTCTTGAAATATTTAAAGATAAATCAGGTGTATCAACAATACCTTTAACAAAATTAAAATAATCAGGTAATAAATCACTACATTTATCTTGAATTAAAACACCATTTGAATAAAGTTGTAAACCTTTTTCGTATTCCTTTGTGTAAAAATCATAAGGAGCATGACTTGGTATAAATAAAAGTGCATCATAACTACATTGACCTTCTACTTTCGAATTAATAACTTTCATAGGTTTTTCATAATCATAAAACTTGTCACTATAAAAATTATTATAATCTTCTTCCGTTACATCCTTTTTATCCTTTTTCCAAATAGGTACCATACTATTTAAAGTAGCATCTTCATGGGTTGTTTCATATTCATTTTCTGATCCTTCTTTTAATACTCTATTCTCTACTTCCATAATAATTGGATATCTAATATAATCAGAATATTTTTTAATAATGCTTCTAATTTTATATTCTTCTAAATACTCACTATATTTAAAATCATCATCATCATCTTTTAAATGTAAAGTAATAACTGTACCAAATGTGTCCTTATTAGCGCCTTCAATTGTATAGCCATCTTCACCAGATGATTTCCACAAATAGGCTTTGCCACTACCAATAGCTTTCGATAAAACTTCAATTTCTTTACTTACCATAAATACTGAATAAAAACCTACACCAAATTGTCCAATTATATCAACATCTTCCTTATCTTCATTTTCTTGTTTAAATGATAATGATCCACTTTTAGCAATTGTACCTAAATTATTTTCTAATTCATCTTCACTCATACCTATACCGTTATCCGTAATGGTTAAAGTCTTATTATCTTTATCAACATCAATTCTAATTTTTAAATCATCACGTGACACCTTAATATTTTGATCAGTCAAAGAATTATAGTATAACTTATCCATCGCATCACTAGCATTGGAAATAAGTTCACGCATAAAAATTTCTTTATTTGTATAAATTGAATTAATCATTAAATCTAATAATCTTTTAGATTCTGCTTTAAATTGTTTTTTCATTTCTTAGCCTCCTAATAATTGTTAATCACTTAACACTATCAATATTACTACGTATTTTAGCAATTGTCAAGATTGAGTGCTAACAAAACATATTTTTACATAATTTTAAAGAAAAATGCACAGTATTTTCAAAATATTGTGCATTTTTTACTTTTTTAGATATATTTTTCGTAAATATTGTGCAACTCTAAACCTTTTTTAAAACTTTTTTCTCTAACGAATAATCGACTATTGAATCAATATGTGCTTGCGTTGTATCAAATATAGGAATATCTAAATCATCTTGTTTTATTAACATCTCAATTTCCGTACAGCCTAATATTATACCTTCAATACCATTTTCTTTAATCATTTTATTTATAACACTCTTATAATATTCTCTTGAGGAAACCTTTATTTCACCTTTACACAATTCATCAAATATTATCCGATCTATTTCATTTATATCTTCTATAGTCCATGGTGTAGTTACATTTAAACCATTTAGTTTTAACCTATTAACAAGAAACTTTTCAGTCATCGTATATTTAGTACCTAATAGTCCAACATTTGATACCTTATTTTCCTTACATTTATTTGCTACACAATCGGCAATATGAATAATTGGGATATTAATCTGACTTTGAATATAATCAGCCAATTTATGCATTGTATTAGTAGCAATTACAATATAATCAACACCAGCATTCTCTAATGTTTTAGCAATTTTAGAAAGTTAAATGCCAATTTCATCCCACTTATTTTCTAGCATTAGTTTTCTAATTTCTTCAAAATTGACATTATAAATCAATAATTTAGCGCAAGTTAAGTCACCAGCTATTTTATTAACCTGATCATTGATCCTTTCATAATAATGAATACTTGATTCATAACTCATTCCACCAATTATTCCTATCGTTTTCATTTGTTACCACCCTTGTCTTTATTTTTAGACAACATAAAACTACTATATTCATTTATATTATTTGTCTTAGTAGCCATATACCCATTAGCCAGTTCTTCTAAACCAGTTACCTCTTCACCTAACCAACTTGGAATACAAAAATTATTCGCTTGTTCAATAGATGCGTATTCAATCTCGGCTATACATAAACCTTCAAAAAAATCATGAAAAACATCTAAATCAATACTTAAATTATCATTTGATGGGATTTTATATCGAGTTTTAAATATTGTTCTACCTTCTTTAGCGGTAATAAGTTGGTTATAAATATCTTCTGGCAATTCAATATTATATTCGACACATTCAAATGAACCTTCCGTTAATCTTGCTTTTTTAGAAAAAATACATCTAATGCTATCTCCATTTTTAAATTTTCTTAATCTAATAGGAGCTCCACCTTTATTTAAATAAGATTGTTCAATTTCCATATGCTCATAATCACTTAAATTATAAGGTAATTCTAAAACTCGATATTTTTTTTCTATTTCATGCTCGATAGCCATTATAAATTATCCCTCCTAAGATAGGTATTATTAACCTACCATTCTTTTTCATATAATCTATTTTTTAAAACTTTACCACCAATTTGAATACCAACATTATGAACATCATCTAGTTTTGGTAAATAAGACATCAAAATATTTTCATATGTCTCCATTGTATAAATTATTGTCTTTTCACTATTATCAAAATTTAAACTGTGCGAATATGGGACCATGTTTTCATCATAATACATTTTATCATCTTTCAAATAATACGACCCTTTTACTACATTTTCATTAGGATTAGCAATTTCCGTAATTTCTGTTATTGGATCATTAAATAGTAAATATTTAGAATCGTCATAATTCGGCAAAACACTTTTCTTAAACTCATCATAAGTATCAAAATAATTAATGCAATCTCTTATAGTGAAAAATTCCGAATTAGATACACTATATACATAATACGCATCATTTGAATAAAAAGAATCTAAACATGAATATAATGAACAATTTTTAAATCGGTAAAAATTGCTTAACTTATTACTAACAGGTGAAACTAATGCACTCTGAATAAATTTTGATTTACAATCTCTATCTAACATTAAATCAATCGTATTATCATCAATTTGCATTTGTAAATCTTGATAATGTTTGATAATTCCTTTATGTCTATTTTCAATAGCATCAAATTGAGAACTTTTAGCAAACTTTTTTGCTTTTGTTAAAATTTCATTATTTTTTAAATGAGCTAATTCTAAAGCATTTTCATAACTATCAAAAATAGCATCTACTTCTAGTGCATTCACGCACCTATAAGAATATATATTAAATATTGGCTCTACTCTTTTCCAACATCTATCATCTAATTGATATGGGAAAAAAACATCATACATTGTTTTATATTTACCATATTTATCATATCTCTTTTCCTCAGAAAGTAAATAACATTTTGAAACAATATTAATCATTGTTTCTTCATCACAATTTTTAATAGGCATAACGGCATATTTAACTGGATAATTATTTTTCATAAACCAAACCTCCCTTATAATTAAAATAGCATAAATGCTAAAAAAATTCACTCAATTGATATTACTAAATTGAATTAACAATATTAAAACTATTTGACGTTATATTTTATATTAAAACAAAAAAAGCACCAATTAGTACTTTTTGTATGTTCCTGGATTTTCATTATACTTATCAAAATAATTTATTGATTCACCAAAACCACCGAAACCACATACATTTGAATGTACAACTTTTTTCAATTCATCCATAAGATCTATTTCTTCTTTTGTAAAAGACTCTCTCAAATTACAAAGTTTCGATATTGCATATAGTATTATACTATCAGATATAGAAATATAACCAGTTGTATTTTTAAACTTTTCTATTGCTAATTTTAAAATATCTTTTAATTCATTGTCAAAAGCAAATTCTGCTGTTTTACTTGTATTATAATTAGATGAGTGATAAGAATTCTCCTGCTTTTTTTCCTGTGAAAAGCAATCTGGTATTGATACAAAACCCAAACCACGACTTAAATCAAGATCATATGAACTCCTTTTAAAAGAATCAGATAAAACGTTATATGCTTCATTAATTATTTTAATCATTTCTTCAGCTTCATGTTTCTTTCCATCTAGTTCCATAACATAAAAATCTGGATGCCATTGCCTTGCTTTCTTTCTGTGAGCTATCTTTAATTCGGCTGGTGTTGCTGTTTTAGATACACCTAATATTTCATAATAAGTTTTTTTTGACATAAAAATCCCCCTTTTTTAATAAACGTTTAATATTATAAAAAGAAAAAGATTAAATGTCAATCTTTATATGATAAATAAAGTAAAATTTTAATGTTAATAACATTTATTCTTTCTTTTAATTAGCAGTTATTCATAATAGGTTTTATCTAATAAAAATAGAATTTATTATAATGCCTATTTGAACTTTCTAATCATAAATGCCAAAAATTTACTTATAATTCTATTTATTACAATATTTAAAATATTCATTATGGAAATACCTATCGATAATCCATACCAAATATCTTTCATAAAATAAATTGATAAACCAATCGATATTATATAGCCAAATATTCCAAAGCAACCTCTAACATAACCATTGGTAAATTCAATAAAAAAGCTAATTAACATTAATACAGTCGTTATATTTACTAAATTATATAATTTAAAATAGAAAAAAATTAAATTAAGAATAGCCAAAATAAAATAATAATAGTAAAAAATTTTTAAACAAAGTCTAAAAATTTTTTCTAAAGTACGTTCCGTTTTATTCATTATCTAAATTACTCACTAAACCATCAAGTAAATTTTTAAATTCTTTAGAAAGATCTTCTAATAATTCTAAAGTACTTGCTTCAAAACGCATTGTAATATTAGGTCCTGTATTAGAAGCACGAACTAATGCCCAACCGTTTTCAAATTCAATTCTAACACCATCGATATCAACAAATTTATAGTCATTGTTAATAGCGTATTCTTTGACACTCTCCACTACTTTAAATTTTTTATCATCGGCAACATTTATCTTAAGTTCACTTGTAGAATAGTATTTATTTATTCCTTCCAACCATTCACTTAATGTTTTATCAGAATTACTTAATACTTCATACATTCTAAGTCCCGCATATATACCATCATCAAATCCTAAAAATTTATCACGGAAAAATACATGTCCCGAAAATTCTCCACCAAAATCAAAATTACCTTCTTGCATTTTCATATTACAATAAGAATTACCTGTTCGATACATTACTGGTTCTATATCGAGTTTTTTTAATTCATCAATTAATGTTTTAGAACACTTAACATCGAATAAGCCTTTACGAACATTTAAGCACTTATTTAAATAACGATACATAATCAACATATATAAATCAGCCGTAATAAATTTCCCATTTTCATCAACAATTCCGACACGATCAGCATCGCCATCAATACCAATTCCAAAATCATAACCTAACTCAACAACTTTTTTCCCTAAATCAATCATATTACTAGGTATTGAAGGATCTGGATGATGATTTGGGAAATTCCCATCACTATCACAATAAAGTGGATAATACTCAATTCCTAAGGCATCAAAAACATCTTTAATAATAATTGAACCTGTACCATTACCACAATCTAAAACAACTTTTAATTTTTTAGTGCCTAAATTTAAAGAATTAGTAAGTAGTTTAATATAATCATCTCTTAAATCTTCTTTTTTTACTTGACCTAGTCCACTATCAAAATTTCCTTCTAAAGTAAAATTCATAAATTCTTGTATATACTTGCCATATGCATTACCCCAACTTTCAAAAGAAATTTTAAAACCATTATATTCTTTAGGATTATGACTAGCCGTAATCATAATACTTGTTGGAACATTATATTTAATTCGTCCATAATAATACATTGGTGTTGTAACAAGACCTAAATCAATAACATCACTACCACTATCAATTAATCCCTTTACTAAAGCATTATGTAAAACAGGAGAAGAAAGACGATTATCATATCCGACAATTGTTTTGGTACTGTTATATCTTTTTATATATGTTCCAAAACTTCTTCCAAGTGTATAAGCAACATCTTCTGTTAAATCAGTACCATAAATGCCACGAATATCATATTCCCTAAAAATAGATTTATTAATTTCATTTGTTATTCTCATTTAATAACCTCCTACTATATAAATTGTATCATAGATAGCCGAATATTAAAATAATAAATTTTATTTAAATTTAAGATTGCTATTTTTAAATTTTAATGTTATTATAACTGTCAAAAAGATTCAATATAATGAGTAAAAATGATATTAACGAAAGAGCGATTTTATGAAAACAGATAATAATTTATTAAAGGAATTGGACAATAGTGCTACTAATACTATTAAAGTTTTAGAAGATGATGAAAGTTATCAAGAAAACAATATTATTGAAATGTTTGATTATGCTTTTAGGAAATGTAAAAATAATGATAAAATTAACGATTTAATCATGTTCGCATATATAAATAATCACTTGAAAAAATTAATTAATAATAAAAAATTAAGTCATATAATTATCAATTCAAATTTCCCACTCGTTGAATTAAAAAATTTAGTAAATGAAAATTCTGAAGCATATAAACAAATTATGTTAAAAATAGAGAAAAATAAAGAAGAATTTATTATACAAACCATTAATTATTCCATAAATACTTACGTAACAAAACAATTAATGAATCCATGCTAAAATTAATTCAAGAAATAATTTTTATAATCTTGAAAGAAATTGCTTTAAATGAAAATGAGGATATAAGTAATTTAGAATTAATAGGAAGAGGTGACTTCTCATTCGTTTATGCAATCAAAGATAAAGTTATAAAAATTGGTAGTAATCGAGCAACACCAAAATTTCCAAATAACCCATATATTGTTAAACCGTTACTTCGAAAAGCAATACCTATTAGTGATAATAATGACATAGTATTTATCGAAGTCTGTGAAAAAATTAAAACTAATTGTTGCACTGATGAAGATGTATATAATCTTTATAAAAGTTTAAGAGAAATTGGATTAATTTGGATGGACCCCAAAAAAGTAATATTGGGAAATTAATTAAAGATAATAAAATTTATTGGCATAATAACTTAAAACCTACTGATTCTTCTTTAATGTTGGATAAATATATCGAAGGCACGGAATTAAAAGCAGGCGACCCTATAATTTGTGATAGTGACTCAATATATATTTATAGCAAAAAAATAAATATTCAAAAAGTAGGTAGATTAGAATATAGATATAGAGGAGAAAAATATTTTTAAAAAAATTGACACAATAAAATGTCAATTTTTTATTATTCTTAAAATGGATTAGCCATAATTTCTTCTAAATCAAAATATAAACCAAATTCTTGATAATACTTATCACCTATTTTAACTTGCTTTGTTTCAACTTTTTTACCACCTAAATCCTCACAAAATTTTATCGATTTATTATCATCAGCAAAACACCAAATAATCATATTTCTTTTTTGCCTACTTAAAAGTTCCTTAACTGTTTCCTTAAATAAACCTGTTCCTATCCCTTTTCCCTTATAGTTTTGTTTAATATATAAACTAACTAATTCTGCATCATACTTATCATCCTGTTTCTTTAAATCAAAACAAGAATATCCTAAAACTTCTTCATCTTTAACAGCTACTAAAACTAAATCTTTATACTCTTCAAAACTTCGGATATAACGTTCTGTTTGGCTTTCATAATCCAAAGATTTTAAATATTTAGATGCAATAATTTTATCATAAGCACTACGCCATCCATCAACTTTTATATGAGCCATTTGTTCTTGATCTTTTAACTCATTTTTCCTAATAATATATTCATCAGCTGGTGTTAGATGTGTCAATGCTATATTCATTTGATGAAAAGCCAAAATTAATTTTTTGTTATCTAAAGCATATGAGACTCTCGCAATTAACTCATCTTTATACGGCCAACTAATTGATTGACCAACTAAAAAACGAATACGAGAAGTTTTATAGAAAAATTTTAACAAATCATTTTCACAAGTAATCCTTGTGCCCTTATATTTCATGCCTTTCACTTTGGTAAAATCAAGTAGGGCAAAGAAGCCCGCCTCAGGTTCTAAATTTTCCGGGAAATCCGTATAAAGTAAGCCTTTTAAAACCACATTTACTTCTTTTTCATCTGTGATGGTATTTTTAATTTCCTCTTCAATTTCATGAGCCATATTAGAATCTTTTATACTATCAATACCATTAACAAGCGTTTTTAATAAATTAAATTTATAAACATAAATCTCTCTTAATTTTGAAAAATAACTCTTATAAACCTCGTCTCTTTTTGGCGTAGTATTGAATGCGCCTGCTAAAGCACGTCCAACTATATCTGGTGACAAATCCATTCCCTGAAAAATTCGATTAATTAATTCCCTTATAATTATTTCATCGGCTACAACAAAACCAGCTCGTAGACTTGCTAAACCATAGCTTTTTGATAAACCAAATAAAGAAATCGTATTTCGAAACATGCCTGGTAGCGTAGCTATAGGTTTAGCAATATTTGATACATCGTAAGTTAAGTCACGATAAACTAAATCATCAATGACAAACACACCACGTTCTAAACAGACATTACCAATTTCTTTTAAAAGTTCAACTTCTTTTTCACCCATAACCTTACCAGTTGGATTATTAGGATTAACATTTAAAAAAGCGACAACACGTGGAACATAACCTTTTCTACGATTATACACTTTTTGTAAACTTTCATTAATATCATCGATTTTTAAAGCTAATTTTTTAGGATTAATTAACCAATTATCTTCTTTTTCTAGATTAATAATTTCAACCTCGGCTCCTGCCCTTTCAGCTCTAATTGTAAATAAGCCATAATTAGGTCCCGTTATTAAAACAACATCACCAGGTTTGGAAATTATATTTATAATCATATTAAAAGCAATTGATGTAGAAGGCAAAAAAGTTATATTATGAACCGATAGTCCTTTATCATCTATGTCACTATAAGCATAAGGGTGGTCATTAAAAAAACCTTCCTCTTCTATATAATCTAATAATATCTTACGGATATTGTCATCACCCTCAGTATAAGGATATTTATACATAGAGACTGAATCTAAAGCCTTTCTCATTTCCTCAATCGATAATGGAAAAGGTTCATAATCAGTGGGATTCCCACTACCTAAATCAATATCAGGAATAGTGGTAATATTCTCATCCCTAACTTCATATCCATAAAAATCAATCGCATCAGCTATATTTTGAACAGTTGGATTAAATTTTTCACCATCTAATCTTCCACCAATATAAGGTAAACCAAACCTACGATCTGCTAAATTTGGATTTTCCCTTAACATTCTATCAATCGCATTCGACTTTTTTAACATAATACTCGTATAATCAATCTTATAGAAATCATTAATTAATTCTACAGTTGATTAATCCTTTCTATTTGATTTTTTTATTATACATAAGATGTATAA
>JAAWGF010000030.1 GCA_022795155.1 Bacilli bacterium
TTATCTACATTTCTTCCCTTTATATCTTCTAATACAGCCATTAATGACTCTAAATTGCCATGTATATCAGAAATAATTGCTATCTTTTTCATAAAGTATTCTCCTCGTATATATTTTTTATTCTATCAATAATTATATCATAATTTTTAATTTTAAATCAAGACAACGAAAAGTAGTAAATTAGTAGTAAAATAACTTTAAAATCTTGCATACATGCTTTAAAATAAAGGTCTTTAATGTAAAAACTAAATTTTTTATTATAAAAAAATACGAATAATTTGTAATTTTCAAACTGTATTAAAAGTCATATTATATTAAAAATGCTATAGAATTATATTAGTTTAAATTTTTTTGATATTTAGTCTTCTAAAGTGTATAATAAAATAGAGATGGATGTGTGATAATGAAAAAGACAGTAAATTATATTTTAATATTTATTATGTTAGGATTTGACTTTTTTTATCTTATAAATGATTTAAGAATTGGTGGTAGTGATAGAACTTTAACATATCTTGCTTTACCAATTGTTTTAATAGTCCCTTTTTTACTTCAAAAAATAACAAAGAAAGAATTAAATAGTAATCTAAAATTATTTTATTATCTTTTTGTTTTTTTAGCCGACTTCTTGGGTTGTGTTGTTAATCTTTATGGAACAGTTTCTTGGTTTGATACATTTACACATTATTTGTCTGGTATTTTTACGTCATACTTAGGAATATTATTAATGGAAAAATTTAAGTTTAGGCAAGCGCATTTAAGCCGCCTTATCGTTGTTTTGGGTTTTACCTGTTTAGTTGCTGTTATGTGGGAATTTTTCGAATATGGTATGGATAGTTTCTTTGGCATGACACTCCAACATGCCGATACAACAGGTGTTAATGATACAATGATTGATTTAATTTCAGCTTTTTTAGGTAGTATTACTTTCTTAATATTTTATAGAAAAAATGATTGAGATTACAATAAGATAATGAAAGAGAGAATACAATAATATGAATGATTTAGATTTAATAATAGATAAAATAGAGTAAAATTTTAATCCATACGCAATTTTTTTGTATGGTTCTGTTGCAACAAGTACTTTTAATAGTAAAAGTGATTATGAAATAGGTGTAATATTTAAAAGTGATAATTATGTTTCACGTAAACAAATAAAAGAGATAATTCCTCAAGATGATTACTCAATATTTCCGTTTAAATTTGAGGAAATATTGACATATGATATAGATACACCTTTTCAAAAAGAAATATATATAGCTACTTTAATTAAAGGTGGTGCTCAAATATTAAGAGGAAAGAATATATTTCAAGAATTAACAATTCCTACTATAACTAAAGCATGTTTACTAGAAGATATATATTTTAATAAAGGACTTGCTTTATCTGCTGTTAAAATATTTAAAACAGGAAATATAGATTTATCTAATGAGCAATTTTATAAATCTTGCTTTTATGTAACAAGAGATTTAATATATTTTAAACAAAACTATTTATGTATAACATACAAAGATATTTATTTAAAATCTAAGGAAATTGATATACCTAAAGAGTATAGAATTTTATTAGATTTAGCATACGATTTACGTGTAGAAAAGAAATCATCTATTGATTCAACAATGTATTTTAAGAATATATCTTTTATAAATAAATATATTGAAAAAGAATTAAAATTAGCTTAAGATTATAAAAAAATAACACTATCGCTAACTAATTAGCAATAGTGTTATTTGAATTTTTTAAATATTATTATAAATTTATGAAGGTTTCTATGGAAAATATAAAAGAAGAATTAAGTGATATGTTAGATTAATTACAGCGTGTAAAACGGGAAATGGGGGATGATACATTAGTTGATGTTATTCGAGAAAATCATTTTGAACATGCATTAATTAATTTTGATGAACCAATGAATCAATACAACAGTAGGAATCCATATCCTGCCATAAAAATTAAAACTATGAATGTTCCAATTCCACCAGATAGCGGTAGTAGTTCGCGATTTCATTAAGATAAAAATAATTAACATATTTAATTGTCGAAAGACAATTTTTCTTTTACATCTAAAATATTAAATGTTATAATTTTTTTAGGTGGTAAATGTGAATATACTAGTCGTTGATGATGAAAAAGAAATAGCTGATTTAATCGAAATTTATTTACAAAATGAAGATTTTAAAGTTTATAAATATTATTCGAGTAAAAATATTTTAACTGATTTAGAAAATATAAATATCGATTTAGCTATATTAGATGTTATGATGCCTGATATAGATGGTTTTTCTTTATGTAGTAAAATTAGAGAAAAATACAATTTTCCAATTATATTTGTAACAGCTAAAGTCGAAGATATTGATAAAATAAGTGGTTTAACTTTAGGTGCTGATGATTATGTCACTAAACCTTTTCAACCTTTAGAATTAGTAGCTAGAGTTAAAGCGCAACTTCGAAGATATAAAAAATATGATAACCAAATAAATAACCCCAATATTATTGATTTTCGTAATATCATTATAAATAGTGATACGCATGAGTGTTATTTAAATGATAAACTTTTAAACTTAACACCAATTGAGTTTGATATTTTATGGTATTTATGTAAAAATCGCGGAGTTGTTGTTAAGACAGAGGAGCTATTTATGGAAGTATGGAAAGAAAAATATTTTGAAAAAGATAATAATACAATTATGGTTCACATTAGACATTTAAGAGAAAAAATGTATGATACCAATAAAAATTCAAAATATATCAAAACAATTTGGGGGGTAGGTTATAAAATTGAAGCGTAAATATGGAAATAAGTTGGTATGGAAATTAATTAGTAAAGTTATTTTTCAAGCGACTTTATATACTGTTTGTTTAATTATACTATATTTTATAGGCAATTTTGTTTGCCGTTTATTTACTTGGCAACCAAGCGATTTTTTTTATCGAGTATTTAAAGCAATTGAAGATAATGTCCTTTTTTTATTTTTTACTTGGTTAATTGGTTTTATTGTCATTTGTGTTTTAAATTTAAGTAAATTTTTATCTTATATTGATGCGATTGTTGATGCTAGTCAAGTTTTAGTTTCCGATAGCGATGATTTAATTAAATTACCAGAAGATTTAGCGTCCGTTGAAACACGCATGAATCAAGTCAAAAAAGAATCCTTACATAATTTAAAGTTGGCTCGGGAAAATGAACAACGGAAAAATGATTTAATCGTCTATTTAGCTCATGATATAAAAACACCATTAACATCGATGGTTGGTTATTTATCATTATTAGATGAAATTGATGATATGCCCAAATCAAAAAGAAAAAAATATGTTAGCATTGCTTTAGATAAAGCCTATAAATTAGAAGACTTAATTAATGAATTATTTGATATTACCCGTTTTAACTCAGAGACAATTATTTTAAAAAATGAAGAAGTTAATTTACGATTAATGTTAGAACAAATAATTGATGATTTTTATCCAACTTTAAATGACTTAAATAAAAAAATTGAATTATTCATGGAAGATGATATTATGCTTTATGGCGATTCTGATAAATTGGCACGCGTATTTAATAATATCATTAAAAATGCGATTAATTATAGTATTGGTGAATATCCAATTAAAATTGATGTCAGTAAAAATGAAGAAAACGTTAATATAATTATTAGTAATCGTGGTCATAAAATGTCGGATATTGAATTACAAAAAATATTTGAAAAATTTTATCGACTTGATTCTTCAAGAACAAGTAAAACTGGTGGTAGTGGCTTAGGATTAGCGATTGCAAAAGAGATAGTTGAATTACATGGTGGAACGATAAAAGCTACTAGTGATTTAGAATATACAAGTTTTTATGTAAGTTTGCCTTTAAGGAAATCTTAAGAATTTCATAACCTTAAATTAAAGAACAATCATATTTAAATTGATACAATGATGTCGTATTAATTTAAATGATTGTTTTTTTATGGAGGTTAGATAATGGCTAGAAAAAGATTAACACAAATTTTTCCCTTTTTATTACCACTTAGAGTTTGGCAAAAAAATTTATTTTTTAGAATAACTTGTTATTTTGATAAGAATATTTATGCGAAAAAAGTTGGCGATTTATTACCTTATGAATGTAGTTCTACTAAAACATTAATGATAAATGATCATAGTGGTTACGACATCTTATATCAAAAGAATAAAGTTGATAATTTAAAATTGGTTAGTAAAACTTTAAATAAAATTTTGATATATCCTGGGGAAACTTTTTCGTTTTGTTTATTAATACAAAGAGTAAAAAAATATGGCAAATATAAAGATGGTTTGGTTTTAATTGATGGAAAAATAGTAGCTAAAAAAGGCGGAGGAATTTGTCAAATTAGTAATTTACTTTACTATTTATTTTTAATGAGTCCCTTAACTATCATTGAACGTCATGGTCATCAAGTTAAATCTTTACCTAATAATGAATCAGATGCTTTAGAAGGAGTTGATGCTACAATCCATAGTGGATGGTTGGATTTAAAAGTTAGAAATGATACAAAAGATATTTATCAAATTGCTATTGATTTTGATTCTGATTATATGTATGGATGCCTTTTAACTAATAAGTTGCCACATATTGATTATGAAATTATCAATAGTAATTTAAAGTATTTTTCCAAAAATGACAAAATATATGAGAGTGTTTCTGTTGTCCGTGTTACAAGAGATATAAAGACTCATGAAATTGTTAAAAGTGAAAATTTATATGATGAAGTAGTTCAGGTAACCTATAAATTACCTAATAATATTGTTATAGAAAAGAGGTAAAACATGAAAAAATTAACAATAGCTTGTTTATTTGGTGGTTGTTCTAGTGAATATGCGATTTCTTTAGTATCAGCCACATCCGTTATTAGAGCAATTGATAAAGAAAAATACGAATGCTTTATGATTGGAATTACAAAAAAGGGGAATTTTTATTTGTATGAAGGTGATATCGATAAAATTGCTAAAGATGAGTGGTTTAATGATAATCTAAAAAAAATAACTTGGTCAATTAATCGTGATAATCCCGGGTTTATTATTTTAGATGATGGGAAGTATTCCGTTATTAGTATTGATTTAGCTTTTCCTATTTTACATGGCGCAAATGGTGAAGATGGTAGGTTACAGGGGTTATTTGAACTTGCTGGAATTAAATATGTTGGTTGTGATTTAATGTCATCAGCACTTGGTATGGACAAGTTTTTAGCTCATGAGTTAGTTCGATTAAATGGTTTGTTAGCTCCTAAATCTTATAAATTTACTAAAGATATTCCTTATGAAAAAATTATATCTATCATAAGCGATTTAGATTATCCTTTATTTGTTAAACCATTAAGAGCTGGTTCATCATTAGGTATTACGAAAGTACATAATATATCGGAATTAAATTCAGCTTTAACCTTAGCTTTTAATTATGATGACAATATTATTATCGAAGAAAATATTGATGGTTTTGAAGTGGGGTGCGCTATTATCGGTAATGATGATTTAATTACTGGCGAAGTTGATGAAATTGAAATTTCAGGTGGTTTCTTTGATTATGAGAAAAAATATGAGGCTAGGGATAGTAAAGTTTACTTACCGGCTCGTCTTAGTAGTAGCGAAAGAGAGAAAATAAAAAAGACAGCTTTACAAATATATAAAATCTTAGGATGTAAAGATTTAACTAGAGTTGATATGTTTTATACTAAGGATAAAAAAATTGTTTTTAATGAGGTAAATACTCTTCCTGGTTTTACATCACATAGTCGATTTCCTAATATGTTAAAAAATAATGGTTATACATTTGAACAAATTATTAAAATGTTAATTGAGATGAAGAGGTAGAGATGAAAAAAATAATTTTAAAAAAAAGCGATATTCATAAAGGAAATCTCATTTTAATTAATCAAACATATCCGCTAAAAAACGAATTTTCTAACACTTTAGAACCATTTAGTAGTAAATATAGTAATATCTTGCTTAATAAAGAAGCTAATAAATGGCTACAGGCAATTTTAAAAGCCATTCAATCTAATGAGAAAATAGTTCCTGTAAGTGGTTATCGAAGTCTTTTTGAACAAACAGAAATTTATATTTCGTCAATTGAGGAAAGTGGCTTAGACTTTACGAAACAATATGTAGCTTATCCTAATACAAGTGAACATCAAACTGGATTAGCTATTGATCTAGGGTTAAATCAAGAAAACATTGATTTTATTAGACCATCTTTTCCTTATCAAGGAATTTGTCAAGAATTTCGATTAAAGATGAGTCAGTATGGTTTTATAGAAAGATATAAGCACGATAAAGAAAATATTACGAACATTTCAGCTGAAGAGTGGCACTTTCGTTATGTCGGTTATCCGCATTCAGAAATTATGAATCAAAATAACTTTTGTTTAGAAGAGTATATTGATTATTTAAAACAATTTGATATTAGTAATCCTTTAAAGTTTGAAAATTATGAGATTTATTATGTAGCAATGGAAGTAGAAGAAGAAAGTTTTAGTATTTTAGATAACGAAGAGATAACTGGTAATAATGTTGATGGCTTTATTGTTACTAAAAAATTATAGATAAGGAGTAATATATGGATAATGAAAATTTTGAAATAGATAATCCCAATTTTTGTTTAAAATTTTATGGTGGGGTTTGGATGTCTTTTTTACCATTTATCATTTTTATAAGTCTAATCATTTTAACGACTTTTGTGGGTGGATCCATTTCCGATGGTGCGTTATGGATACCCGCATTTTTAGCTCTTTTAATTCCTTTATTTTTTTCAAAAAATAAACAACAATATACCGAAGTAATTATGAAAGGAATGGCTAGTAAAGAAACGATTACTCCAATTGTATGTTGGCTTTTTGCTGGTGTCTTTAGTGCGATTTTAAAATCATCAGGTTTAGCTAGCGCTATTGCAGGATTTGTTACTAATATTGGCTGTAGTAATGTAACATTTACGGTTATTACCTTTTTATCATCAGCTTTATTTGCTACAGCTAGTGGAACAGGGTTTGGAACGATTGCAATTGGTATGGGTGTTTTATATCCAGCTGGTCTTACTTTAGGTTGTTATCCAGCTCTATTAGCAGGAGCGATTATTTCGGGAGCTGCTTTTGGAGACAATTTAGCACCTATATCAGATACGACGATTTGCTCGGCGACTTCTCAAGGTGTTGATGTTCCGGGAGTCGTTAAGTCGCGATTAAAATATTCCCTTATTGCTTCATGTATTTCCATTATCATTTTTATAATTTTGGCTAGAATTTTAAATACATCGACTGTTATAAGTAGAACTAATTATAGTTATGATTCATCATCTTTCTTTATGTTAATTTCAGTTATTTTAACAATTATTACAGCTATTAAAACTGGTAATATGATTTTTGCAACAACGATTGGAATTATTAGTGGAAGTATTATTGGTGTTATAACGAATCAATTTTCATTTGTGCAAATTGACCCAATCAATGTCGATGCAAATGCTTTATTTTTACTTAGTGGTGAAGGTTTAGATAGAAGTCTTACCGGTATTATTTATTCAGGTATTAATGGGATGATTCAAGTTTCTATCTTAGCCATGCTACTATTTGGAACAATATCTGTTATGCGTTATGGAAAAGGCGATATAAGGTTATTAGAAAAATTAGAAAGTATTGTTAAAACTTCAATTGGTGCGGAACTAATAATATCTTTAATGGTTATTATTTTGTCATCAATTATGGGTCTTAATGCTCCCGCTATTTTGGCCGTCGGTTCATCATTTGCTAAGCCGTTATCCAAAAAGTATGGTATTTCTAGTTATCGAACTGCCAATTTACTTGATGCTCAATCAAATACCTTATGCTATGCGATGCCATGGACACCAGCAGCTATATTCACAATTGGTTTTGCTAGCAATACAATAAGTCCTTTAAAAACTATTCAAATAACACCATTTGTCATATATGGTTATGTTTTGTTTATTGTTATGATTGGTTCTATATTTTTAAAAATAGGTCGGAATGATGGTGAAACATGTAATAAATAATTACAAAAAATATTATAGGGTACCTATAATATTTTTACTATTTATAAAATTTCAACATTATTATTTTTAAGGTTCTTTTTAATAAATTCATATCGGTATTGTTTTGGATTTTTAGCGGCGTTTAATAGCGTTAAATAATCTTTAATAATCTCTATTTTAAACAATATTTTTTCCATTGAGTCTATTAAATCATTATGAGATAATTCATCAATATCATTTTTGGACTCTTTATATAAAAAATTATATTGATTAATATAAACATTATATGTATATTTTAAAGATTCATCTAAAATTTTCAATTCTTCATCAGATAATTTTTCTATATCAATATCTGATAAATAAAAATCATTAGATAGAATGGCATAAACAATTCTTTTATCAAGTTTATCAAAATTAGGGTTTTCAATTATATCTTTGACTAATTTAAAATTATTATCGTCATATATAAAAATATTAAAAGTTGGTGAAATCTCATTCAAATTCTTTTTAACTAGTCTTGCTGTATAAATAGCTTTACATATTTTATTAGATGCATCATATAATAGATAATTAATTTTAATTTTTTTATCATTTTCTTCCATAATATCGATTTCTAACTGATATATATTTGGATAATTCTTTTTTAGAAATTCTTTTGTTTTCGATGACGAGAACATATTAGCGTCTATTTCATCTGAGTAACAATTATGATAAATTTGATAATTGGATTGATAACATTTTCTTAAAAACATTTCTACTTTTCTTAAAAATCCAGCATAACTGTAACTATCAAATTTTTGTTGAATACTATGTCTTATTTCATGAAAACATGTATCTAATAAATTAAATAATTGACTATCAATATTTTTAAATTTATCTAGAATAATAATAATATCATTTTTTCCATTTTTAAATAAAAAATTATAGGCATACATCGTTGTAAATGGATATTTAATTAATTGAATTAGACTATTTATATCATTAAAGTGTGATTTTGGAACATATTGTGTATAGTATTCAAAAGTAGTCATAGGAAAGAAGTTTACATCTAAATGGTATTCTTCTAATTCTTTAGAAATAACTTTATAAGTGATTTCTTTCATTTCTTTTATATTTAATTTTTTCATATTATTACTTCCTAACTAGTTTATTTGATAAATTATAAAATCTTAACATTGTTATTTTTTAATCTGTTTTTGATAAATTCATATTGGTATTGTTTTGAATCTTTGGCACTATTTAATAATGTGATATATCCATTTATATTTTTGATTTTTTCGATTAATACGTTTTTTATTTGGGTAAAATAGTTAAGATTGATGGCATTATTATTAAAAGAATTTAAAATAAATTTAAATTGATTGATATAAATGTTATATGTATATTGCAATGATTTATTTAGCGTATCTAATTCTATATCGGATAACTTCTCCATATCAATACTTTTTAAAAATGAATTACTAGATAGAACGGTATAAACAATTCTTTCATCAAGATCTTTTAAATTGGGATTTTTAATTATGTCATTAATTGCTTTAAAACCATTAATATTATTTAAAAAAATATCGAAAACAGGGTAGGTATTAATAAGAATTATTTTATTTAATAAAGCGATATGTAAAAGTTTATCAAATTGCTCTATAGCGTCAAATAACATATAATCAAGATTATAATTTTTTTCGATGTTATCTATATTGCTCTTTTCTATTTGATATATATTTGGATATTTATCTTTTAATAATTCTTTTGTTTTATTTATTGCATAAATATTGGCTTCTATTTCAAATGAAAAATCATCATGACAATTTATATAACTATCCCAGTCATATTCAGTTAAGATAGTTTCTAAATTTCGTATAAATTTTATGTAATCATAATCATCAACCGTTAATTGAATATAATGTTTTGCCTCATGAAAACAATGTTTTATTAAATCTAGAATTGGATTTTTATATTTTTTAAAATAATCTATAAAGACAACAATATCTGGTTTTTCTGTTTTGCATTCCAAATGCCAAAAAGTAAATCCCTTGGTTGTCATTGGCATTTTAAGTGCATTGATAAAATTATTTTTATTTTCAAAATTTGCATTTGGAATATATTTAGTATAATATTCAAAAATATTAACAGGATATATATTTGCTTCTAAATTATAGTTTGCTAATTCTGTAGAAATGATTTGATTGGCTATTTCTTTCATTTCTTTCGTACTTAGTTTTTTCATATTATTACTTCCTTTTATATTTTAATTTAATATTTTTTACTAAATTGTGGTTTTTTATTTTCTTTGGCACTTTTTAAAAGTAATAAATGTTTATCTATTTCTTTAATATTTTTGATTAATCTTTCAGCTGACTCTATAAAGAGTTTAAAATTAATTTCTTCATTATTAAATTTTTTCCAAATAAATTGATATTGATTGTTATAGACAGTATATGTATATTGTAAAGCTTCATTTAAAGTATCCAACTCTTCATCAGATAGTTTTTCTATCTCAATACTTTTTAAAAATGAATTACTAGATAAAACTGTGTAAACAATCCTTTTGTCTAATACATCAAAATTAGGATTCTTTATCATATCTTCAATTGATTTAAAACTGTTATCATCTTTCATAAAAATATTAAAAATAGGTATTTCATCATTTATCTTTAATTTCTTTTCATTTACTATATCAAATACTTTATTCATTTGTCCAACTGCATCATATAACATATAATCTAATTTGTAGGTGTTTCCTAAATCTTCTATATAATCCTTTTCTAATTTATATATATTGGCATTTTTGTTAGTCTCAACTTTTTTTAAATTTTTAATTGCCTCTTCTGTCTTAAAAGTTGAATAGAGATTGGCTCCTATTTCGAAAGAATAATTATTATGGTTTTTATTATAATCATCATTATCATTATTTAATAATATTCCTTCAACATTAATTAAAAAGCTTGAGTAGCTATTATCGTCAAAGGTTTGTTGTATAATGTGTCTTGCTTCGTGATAGCAAACTCTTAATAGTTCTACATGTGGCAATCTGGTTTTTTTTATTTTGTTCATGCAAATGCATATAAAAATAATATAGTTAGCTTTTGAATTGGCTTGCAAATCAAAAATTTTAGAATTGCCCCATATTGCACCACTAAATGGTATCTTTATTAAATATGAAAATGCATTTATATTTATATAAAAATTATTATCAATACAAAATTTAATAAATTGTTTTACATAACTTGTATAATATTCGAGATTTGTAACTGGAAATAAATAAACTTTCATATTAGGATAATTTGCTAATTCTTTAGAAATAATCTCATTAGCAATTTTTTTCATTGCTTTCATTTCTTCTATACTTAATTTTTTCATACACACTAGGTCCTTTTCTCTATTTAGTGAGTTATTATAACATTAATTGGAGTAACTGTAAAGTAATGGTTTTATTTTTATTAAGTAAATCATAAAATGATATGTATCCTTATGGTGCTGAAATAAATAATAAAAACATAAAACTTTAAAAAATTTTAAAAAAATGGTTTATTAATTAAAATTTATGTGGTAAAATTGTCTATAGTAAGCGTATGCATGATAAGGAGGAATAAAAGTGGGTTTTATAAAAAAATGGTTATCTTCAGATGATCAAGATGTTTTTGAAACAACTGCTAATGATAGTAGTGCTTATTATACAGTAAACACTGAAGAGTCATTAAAAGAAAATGATGGTAAAAATAAGATGATTTTGTTAGAACCACGTGCTTATTCAGAATCACAACAAATTGCTGACTTTTTAAAATCGCGAAACACAGTTGTTGTTAATTTAAAAAGGGTTACTTCTGACCAAGCTAAGCGAATTGTCGACTTTTTAAGTGGAACAATTTATGCGATTGGTGGCGATTTACAAAAAATTGGTGGAGGAATATTTTTATGTACTCCTAACAATGTAAATATTCAAGGAAAAATTACTGATGAACGAGATGGTAAGGATATTTACGATAATGACGATATAAATACTGAATGGTAGAAATTTGACTTTTAGTTTAAATATGCTACAATAAAAATTGTAGCATTTATGGGGTGAGATTATGGAAAAATTTAATCGCACAATGCGGGGATATGATACAGAAGAGGTTAAATCCTTCTTGGATCAAGTTATACAAAAAGTAGAACAGATGACAGCGGATAATAAACAAAAAGATTTGACAATAAAAAGTCAAGAAAATAAGCTTATTGAATTATCCAAATTAGCAGAAGAAAATCAGCGATTACGTCAAAAGTTAGAACAATATGAGAGAATGGAATCTACTTTTAATAAAGCCATTGTTATGGCACAAAAAACTTCTGATCAAATGCGATTATCAGCCCATAAAGAAAGTGAAACAATTTTAGATGATGCGAAAAAAAATGCCAATCGAATTGTTAATGAGGCATTACTTCGAGCTGAGAAAATTGAACTAGAGTCAAATATGTTAGCTAGAAATATTCGTGTATTTAAGAAAAAAGTAAGAGATATAATTGAATCCCAATTAGAAGTAGTAAGTGATTTAGATAAAATTGAAATGTAAAACAGATGATAGAAACGTTATATTAAAAAACAGATAGAGAGTTAATGGTTGGTGGAAATTAGCAGTATTTTAATATAAAGATCATTCTTGATGTGTTTTTTTGAATTTAGTAGAAAAAAACGGTAACGCGTTATAGTTATTAAGTGCAAGTTCTTGAATTAAGGTGGTACCGCGGTTATTAATCGTCCTTAAGATTTAGGAACTTTTTTTGTTATAAGGGGGAATAAATATGTTATGGCAAACAATTTTACTTATTGTTGGGTTTGTTATTTTAATAAAGGGTGCGGACATTTTCGTTGATGGGGCTTCATCTCTTGCTCAAAATTTTAAATTATCAAAGATGTTAATTGGTCTTACAATTGTCGCCTTTGGTACTAGTGCACCAGAATTTGCGGTATCTGTAAAATCAATTATTTCTAATAATGCTGATATGGTGTTAGGTAATGTTGTTGGAAGCAATATTTTAAATATTTTGCTTATTATTGGCATCTGTTCTTTAATTAAACCTATTGTTGTTAAGAATAATACGATAAAAAAAGAAATTCCTATTGTTATTATGATTAGTACTTTGTTATTCTTTTTAATGAAAGATAATTTATTTGATACTAATGTCGCAAATATGATTACAAGGAATGATGGCTTTATAATTTTACTATTTTTTATGATTTTTATTTATTATTTAATTTCCATTATGCGAAACAAAAAAGATGAAGAGGCTTTAGAAAACGCCAAATTTGGTATGAGTAAATCAATTATCTTTACAATTTTAGGAATTGTGTGTATTATAATTGGCAGTAATTTTGTAGTTGATAGTGCTAGTAATATTGCTGTTTCTTTAGGTGTTAGCCAAAAAATGATAGCTTTAACAATTGTTGCTTTTGGGACATCGTTACCAGAGCTTGTAACGTCAATTGTTTCTATTAAAAAAGGTGAACAAGAAATACTAGTTGGAAATATTGTTGGTAGTAATGTTTTTAATATCGGTATGGTTTTAGGTCTTCCTGTTGCTTTATTTGGTGGTATACCAGCTGTAGGATTTAATAATCTTGATTTAATTGTGTTATTATTATCAGCCTTATTGTTGTTTGTTTTTTCATTTAAAGATCACAAAATAAAAAAGATGGAAGGAATAATTATGTTAGTAGTTTTTGCCATTTATTATTCGTTTGTTATAATTGGTTAGGAGGGTATATATGAAGTTTGAAAAATTAGAAAAAGGCAATATAAGTGAAGTAGAAGAAAAATACGCTAAAGAGTGGGAAAAAGTTGATATTCTAAATAAAACAATTGACAATAGAAAAGATAGTGAGAACTGGGTTTTTTATGATGGACCAATCTATGCGAATGCGAAACCGGGAATTCATCATGTTTTTGCTAAAACAATCAAAGATACATTTTGTAAATATAAAACGATGCAAGGGTATAGAGTATTAAGAAAAATTGGGCTTGACACTCATGGCTTACCTATTGAAGTTAATGTTGAAAAAAAATTAGGTTTTAAATCGAAAGCTGATATTGAGCAAATTGGTGTTAAAAAATTTTGTGAAGAATGTAAATTAGAAACTGATAGTAATATTGATGAAGTAAAAAAAGTTACGATGATGCAAGGTCAATTTATCGATTGTGATCATCCATATGTTACTTGTAGCAATGATTATATTGAATCAGAGTGGTGGATTGTTGATGAGTTAAATAAAAAGGGGTTAATTTATTATGGTAGTAAGGTTTTACCATATTGTCCTAGATGTGGAACGGAATTAGCTTCACATGAAGTGGCTCAAGGTTATAAGGAAGTTAGTGTTAATACCGTGTTTGTTCCTTGTAAAATTATTGACAAGGACGAGTACTTGTTAGTTTGGACAACAACACCTTGGACTTTAATGGCCAATGTTGGTTTATGTGTTAATCCTAATCTTGATTATGTAAAAGTAGAATCAATGGGTTATAAGTTTATTTTAGCTGAATCATTAATGTCAAGTGTGGTTGGGGATGACGCTAAAGTATTGGAACGCTTTAAAGGCTCTGATTTAGTAGGAATTAAGTATGAACAACTAATGCCTTTTGTTGAAGTACCTGGCAAAGCTTTTGAAGTTGTGGCTGATAGTTATGTTACGGATTCTGATGGAACGGGAATTGTGCATTTAGCTCCTGCTTATGGAGCCGATGATAATCGTGTTTGTAAAGAGTATGGTTTAGGTTTTGTTAATCCCGTTGGCAAGGATGGTCATTATACATCTGGTCCTTGGGAAGGGACTTTAGTTACTGATCCAGAACTTGAAATTACAATTGTTAAATGGTTAAAAGAAAATGACAAGTTATTTAAAAAAGTTAAGATTAAACATGATTATCCACATTGCTGGCGTTGTAAACAACCATTAATTTATTATGCGAAACCAGCTTGGTATGTAAATAACACTTCAAAGAAAAAAGAAATAATTGAGGCAAATAAAAAGGTTAATTGGTATCCTGATTATATTGGGACAAAAAGATTTAATAACTGGCTTGAAAATATGATTGATTGGGGAATTTCTCGTAATAGGTATTGGGGGTGCCCATTACCAATTTGGCATTGTGAATGTGGTCATTTTGAAACGATTGGTTCACGTGCTGAACTAAAACGTCGTGCACTTGAGGATATTGATGTTGAAACTTTAGAATTACATCGCCCATATGTTGATGAAATTCACATTGAATGTCCTAAGTGTAAAAAAGCGATGTCGCGAGTTAGCGATGTTATGGATGTTTGGTTTGATTCAGGTGCTATGCCTTATGCCCAACTTCATTATCCTTTTGAAAATAAGGAATTATTTGAAAGCCAATTCCCAGCTGATTTTATTGCAGAAGGTGTTGATCAAACGCGTGGTTGGTTTTATGTTTTATTAGTTTTATCTACGTTAATAAGTGGGGAATCTAGTTTTAAAAATGTTGTTGTTAATGATATGATGCTTGATGCTTATGGTAAAAAAATGAGTAAAAGTGTTGGAAATATAATTGAGCCAACTAAGATAATGCAACAATATGGGGCAGATACAATTAGATGGTATATGTTATATGCTTCTCCAGTTTGGACACCACTTAAGTTTGATGAAGATGGTGTTAAAGAAATTTATTCAAAATATATTTCAACATTTAAAAATGCTTATGCTTTCTTTGAAATGTACGCTAATGCGGATAATATTGATCCTAGAGAATACAATATTCCTGTTAAAGATAGAGAATTAATTGATAAGTGGCTGATTTCTAAATTGAATAGATTAATTAAAGATGTAAACATAGCTTTTAGTGAGTTCGATTTAAATAAAGTAACGAAATTGATTGTGCCATTTTTAAATGAGGATTTATCAAACTGGTATATTAGAAGTAATAGGCGAAGATTTTGGGATAGTGAATTAACGGAATCAAAAAAAGCTGTTTACTTAACAACTTATGAAGTGTTAGTTAGTTTGTGCAAATTATGTGCTCCAATTACGCCATATTTAACTGAAGAAATATATCAGAAATTAACAGGTGAAGAATCAGTTCATTTAGCTGATTATCCTAAATATAATGCTGATTTAATTGATGAGACGATAGAAGAAAAAATGGATCTTATTAGAAATATTTGTTCATTAGGTCGTTTTGCTCGTGAGGAAGCCAAAATAAAGGTTCGTCAACCAATTAGTGAACTTATTTTAAGCAAACATATAGAGGGTATTATTGGTAACTTAAATTCTATTATCAAAGAAGAATTGAATGTCAAAAATATTTTATTTACAGATGATATGGAAAAATATATGGATTATACGATTAAGCCAAACTTTAGAGTTGTTGGAAAATTATTTGGCTCTAAAATAAAAGATTTCCAAAATTTATTAATGACTTTAGATAATAAACAAATTGAGAAAATTAGGGAAGATAAAATTACTGTTGACTTTTTAGGAGAGACATTAGAAATAACTAGTGATATGGTAGAAATTAATATAAAAGTAAAAGATGGTTTTTGCTCTTCAAGTGATTCAAAAACATTTGTTATTTTAAATACAGAATTAAATGATGCTTTAATTTTAGAAGGATTTGCTCGTGAAATTGTTAGAAATGTTCAAAGTTTGAGAAAAGAAGCTGATTTAAATATTACTGATAAAATAAAAGTTTATTATAATGGACCAGTTGAAATCGAAAAAACAATTAGTAATTATTTAGATTATATAAAGAATGAAACCTTGGCTATAGAGTTGAATAAAGAAGATAGTTTGGAACTGGATACCCAAATTAATGATGTAAATGCTGGAATAAAGATAGAAAAAATCTAGATATCTAGGTTAGTGTAAAGAGTTTTGGGTATTTTTTAATAAAAATCTTAGACTCTTTTTAATGTAATTAAGAATTATATATATCTAATGAAATTAGGAGTAAAAAT
>JAAWGF010000004.1 GCA_022795155.1 Bacilli bacterium
GAAAGTTTAAATCCAGGGGAGACAAGATCTGTATATAGTAATACAGATGTTGATTTAAGAAAATCAAGTAATATCGAATATCGAATTGTAAGATAATAAAAAATAAAAACTTTAAATGGCTTCTTCATTTAAAGTTTTTATTATATAAATTACTAATGCAATATCAAAAATGTTTAAAACCAAAATGGAAAGTTAAATTCTATTCAACTGTGGAATTGACTTTTACAAGTGAGTGTTAATGATTAAAAAATAAAAATTTTTCATTTAATGCACTATATATTAATAATATATGATAAAATAATATGGATGGGACTAATGAAATATAAATATACTTAAGATTAATTTTTATTTTAGTTCCATGCTTGTTTTTAAGATGACAACATTCATTATTATGTTAGTATTAGCAATTATAAGTATTATAATTATATTTTATTGAAAGTGGGGGAATAACATGAAAGCATTAATTACAGGAGCAAGTTCGGGGATTGGAAAGGATATAGCTGTTATTCTTAGTGATATGGGTTATGATGTAATAATAGTGGCAAGAAATAGAAAAAAATTAGAAAAAGTTGCTAAAGGATTAAGCGGTAATGTTGAAATTATTGATACAGATATATCTAGCACATTTAATTGTATGAAATTATATAATAAAGTAAAAAAAGAAGATATTGAGATTGTTATTAATAACGCTGGCTTTGGTTTGTTTGGCAAATTTGATGAAACTAAAATAGATAAAGAAATGGACATGATTGATACTAATATTAAAGGTGCCCATACTTTAACTAAATTATTTTTAAAAGACTTTAAAGATAGAAATCGTGGTTATATACTAAATGTCTCTTCATCTGCCGCCTTTTTATCTGGACCATTAATGTCGACTTATTATGCCACCAAGGTCTATGTTTTACATCTAACAGAAGCCATAAATGAGGAATTAAGAAGAGAAAATAGCAATGTATATATAGGGGTTTTATGCCCAGGACCAGTAGATACTAATTTCAATAAAATTGCTGGGGTGGAATTTAATTTAAAATCAATGACCAGCAGCTCAGTTGCTAAATATGCCATTGATAAAATGTTTAAAAGGAAAATGCTTATTATACCTGGAATTAAGATAAAATTAGGGGTTTTTATTACTAGATTACTCCCCAGAAAATTAATGTCTAAAATTTCTTATGGTATTCAAAAGAAAAAGATTAAATAAAAAAAGCTATAGAAACCTTTCTTCGAATCATTTCTATTAAGCTTTTTTATTTTCTAAAATATCTCTAGCAGCTACTAAGCCAGTTGCGGCTGCAGCTACAATGTTCCCAGCTTTTCCAGCTCCATCACCAATAAAATATATATTGTAGTTATCCAATTTAAAATGATTATTTGTTGTAATTTCATTACTAAAAAATTTGATTTCTGGCCCATATAGTAATGTTTCATCATTGTTTATTCCTGGTACTATTTCATTTAATTTATCTAAACCCTCCAAAATATTTGTAACAATCCGGTAAGGAAGTACAAGAGCTAAATCGCCAGCCACACAATCCTTTAAAGTTGGCTCAATAAAACCTTTATTTATACGATGCCATTCTGATCGATGACCAGATTTTAAATCTTTTAGAGTTTGAATAATTGGTTTACCATCGCCCAATACATTAGCAATTCTAGCAATTGATTCGCCATATTCACGAGTATTAGTAACAGGCTGTGTTAAAGTTACTTTAGAAATAAATGCAAAATTAGTATTATTAGATTTTTTTTCTTTTAATGCATGACCATTAACACAAATATAGCCATAATAATTTTCTTTGGCCACAAAGCCCTGTGGATTTGTACAAAATGTTCTAATTTCATCATTATAAGTTGGTGTTTTAATGAAAATGGTTGGGTCGTAAATAATATTGCATAAATCTTCCATAATCTCTTTTCTAACCTCGACTCTTACACCGATTTCGATACTTTGTGAAATGTAAGGAATTTTATATTTATCTGCTAGCTCTTGAACCCATTTTGCTCCAGTTCTACCTGGCGCTACAATAACATTTTCTGCACTTATTGTTTCTTCATTTTTTCCAATTTTATATGTAATTATATTATTATCGTCTTTACTTGAGATATCAGTTACATTAGCATTTTCTAATAGTTCGACACCATTATTTTGAAGGAACTCAGAAAACTTAATAATATGTTCTGGTAATTTATCACTACCTAAATGCTTTTGCTTTATTAATAGTAACCTGGCTCCAGTAAGTGCTATTCTCTTTTTTATTTTTTCAGCATCATCCGAATTGCTTGGATAAGTTTTACTATCCATATTAAATTTATTAAAAATCTGTTCAGTATCATCAATTAATTGATAAGCCTCATCGCTAGACATGTATTTAAATAAATCAGATTTCCCAATCTTAGGAATAAAGTTTAATTTCCCATCAGAGAAAGTTCCTGCACCCCCGAAGCCTGATAATATTTGGCATGGGTTACAATTAGTACAAACCGCTTTATTTTTATTCATTGGACATGCTCTCTTTGTAGCTAAGAGACCCTTATCAAGTAGTAGGATTTTTAAATCATTTTGTTTTGTAGTTAACTCATAAGCCGCAAATAAACCAGCTGGCCCCGCTCCTACAATTACTACATCATAATGCTTCATCATAATACCTCTTTCTATATTTATTGTAACATAGTTTAAATCTATCTACAATATAAGTAATTATAATATTAAATAATATTACATATAATTATATGAGGATAGATATAATGAAAGCAAAAATAGTTTTAATATTTAAAGGAATTGTTGTGGGGTTAGGAAAGATAATTCCTGGAGTAAGTGGTGCAATGTTAGCAATAACACTAGGTATATATGATAAATGTGTATATGCAATTAGTAATTTTAACAAAAACCTTAAAGATAATATGAATTTATTATTTTATATTGGAATAGGTCTTGTTATATCGATTGGATCATTTAGTAATCTGGTAATATTTTTGCTAAATAATTATTATTATGTTACAATGTGCTTTTTTGTTGGATTAATTATAGGTGGCATACCAAAATTGTATAATGAAAGCAAAATAAATGTTAAAGAATTAAGTAATATGGCGCTTGTCATCATTTCTTTTTTAATTATTTTAATATTAAATTCTTTTAATCCTGAGCATACAGTTAAGACGGAAGCAAGTTTCCTGACATTAATATATATAGGCTTTTTAGAATCATTCGCTATGATTGTACCAGGGATTAGTGGGACAGCATTACTGATGCTAGTTGGATATTATGATATAGTTATTTTTCGCTTTAGTCAAATCTTTAATCTTTTATCTTTGTTTGATACTATTAAATTTTTTATACCCTTTAATATAGGAATGTTAATTGGTGTCATAATTATGTCAAAGATTATAAATATTTGTTTTAAAAAGTATCCAGTTAAAACTTACTGTGTTATTTTTGGATTAATCTTATCATCATTATATATATTAATAACTGATATTTTTAAAATTACATTGGATTTTAAATTATATTCATATTGCCTTATTTTTATAATTATAGGATTTTTAATCTCTTATCTGCTAGAACATGTAATGAGTAATAAATAGTTTATTAATTAATTATATCGCATATATTTAAATGAGGTGAAAGATATGGATAAAAAATTGCCAGGAATTTTTGCTAATAAAATTGAAAAGGGCGTAGATAATAATGCTAATGTTTATTATTCAGCAAGTAATGAAAGAATAGAGAATTTACCAAATGATAACAAAGATAACAATAAAAAAATAGATTCAAGTTTAAATGTAAATCAAAAAATAAACAAAATATTTAGTTCAACAAAATATGTGTATAAAGCAGATGTCCGTATACAATTAAAAAATGAACAAGTTGATTGTCGCATTATTGGCAAGAATGCCACACATTTGATAACTATGGATAATAAGTTAATTCCAATTAGTGATATAATAGACATAAATTTTTTATAAAAATAAGATTGACCAATAGGTCTTTTTTATAAAAAAAATATATCATCGATATATTAAAAAATTTTTTACCTAGGCATTTTTAAACCTTTTATTTTTAACTTTATGGTTTCACAATGTTTACTAACTGATATACTATCTTTTATTAATAGTTTGTTCAAATTAACTTGCGAATAATAATCTTTATAAAATTGTATTTCAATTCTAATAGCACTAGGAACGGGTTCTTTTTTTAGATCTCGCATATCACTTAATGAAGGAACATTAATAATATAATTAGATTTAATATTTTTTTGGACCATAAATGGAGAATGATAATGGCCCTGCAAAACTAAATCATTGTGTAAAATTGTTTCTGATACAATTTTATCATAATCTTTTTGATATTTATGATTAAATTTATGCATTAGAACAATTTTACCTTTTTTGATGTTTATTTCTCCTAAACCAAAACCAATTGGTACAATGTCATGCCTGTAGTTTTTAAGTGTAGTTGCTAAATTTTGCGATGTTTCTTTTAAGACACTATAATCATGGTCACCTAGTATTGCACAATTTAGTATTGAATGATCGAATGGATAATTATTTAATAAAAATTCAATTTGTTCTTCGGTATTTTTGATAAGTTTCTCTCCGCCATAAGTTCCATCAATTAAGTCGCCACATATGAATATGATATGAATTCCTTCCTTCACACAATATTCATATACCTTATTGATAGCATCTAATCTTTGATCTTTACTTCCAATATGTAAATCTGATATAGCAACAGCAGTAAATTTATCAGGATTTTCAGCTATAATATTCATATACCTTTTTTGTGAGCTTATGTCGATCATAGTTTTAGGTGTATAAACGATATTACCATTATCATAGTATTGTCGACTAAATTCGAAACCTTTATTTTCCATCATACGTAAAATGTTATATATTTGTCTATTAGATAAACTAAGCACTTCACATATTTCAGCAATAGTTAATTTTTGCTTTATAAGTTCAAATAATTTTTCTGACATATCACGCATAAAAAACCCCCTATAAAATATAGAGCTTATTATAATATTAAAAAATATATATGTCAATAAAAAAGACAGAATAATTAATTTATTCTGCCACAAATAGGACAAATTCTTTCATCATCACCTAATTCAGTGCTACAAAATTGGCAAGTTCGTCCAAGCGTCATTGGAATATTACGCTTTGTTAACTTTTTAAGAGGCTCTTCCTCTTTCTTGTCTTTTTTCTTGGGGATATTTTTTTCATTAATTTTGATATCGCTTGGATTAAGTGCCATAAATTCTGGTTTTGGTTTATCTTCTACTTGGACATTATTTACCATAATATTTTGGTCGTTTAAAGATAAATCGGGTATCTCATTATCCAAACCCTGATTGTTAATTGCTCCTACTTCTCTATTATTTATTTCAGTAATCTCATTTGCCATAGTATATTTATCATCATCATTTTGTATATTATTTGGCTCTACATGATCCTCATCTATAATTTCTTCAAAAAAATCGTCATCATCTTTATAATCATATTCTTCAATTTCATCTAATAATTCATCATTTTCATCAAGCATACTAATCTCACTGTCATCAGTAATTTTTTCATTCTCATTGGCTATAATATTTTTTGCTTCTGAGTTAAAATCATTATCAAAGCTATCATTTTCAATATTTTCAGCTATGCTAACATTATCGCTATTTTCTACATTATTATCGGTCGTAATATTAATATTCTCGATATTTTTACCATTTTCATTATTAATCTCTAACATTTCATCAGTTTGTTCAATACTTATAGTTTCATTACTTTCAATTATGTTGTCTTGTTCATTACGTATATTGCTTTTATTTAAAATATCTGAAATTGGTATTTGCTCTTCATAATTTAGAATTATATCTTCTTCATTAATATTTTGTGGTTCATTAACTTCAAGGTTAATATCTACTTCTTCCTCATGATTAATAATGTTAATCTCTTCTTTTCTATTATTCATTGTAAATAGACCACCAATTATATTAATAATTAAACCAACTGGATATAAAATAAAAGCAATTCCATAACTAAAATCAGCACTTGATTTTATTATACTTAATCCATCAATATTCAATATTTTATATATACCATAGGCAATTATTATTAAATTTAATATAGTTGGTATTAACGATATTTTATATTTTTTCATTGTCACTAATACCAAATTAATCGTTGATAAGATTATAATGGCGAATGATAGATAAAAAAACTCATCAATAAAGGCAAATGATTGATTATTAAATTTAATAATTGGTACAATTGTTGCTACAATTAACAATAAGCTTCCTATATAACTTAAAATAAAAAATTTTTTTCTTATAGATTCCATATTAGTCAACCCTTTCAATATAAGTATATCATAATTTTTTAAACTTTAATATTTTTTTTAAACAATCTTAAAAAATAAAAAAAATCTACACACATTAATGTGTAGATTCTTTTTATACTATAAACATTCTACAAAAGTATCTTGTAAACATCTTAAATTACAAACACAATTAAGATTTGTTGTAAAGAAAGAATTAGTTGCTACATATGGAATAGTTGCTGCTTGAGTTGTGTCTGGATTTGGAGCTAGAACTCTAAAAGTTGCACAACAACCATCAATTTTTTCTACTCTAAATACTGGTGAAGTTGTTGTACCAAAAACATCTTCTTTAGATGTTGGCATAGCTAGTGGTGTACCAGCATTAGCGCAACAAGTATAAAGCATTATAGGTCTTGTATTGCATCCAAGAGTTGTTGCTGAGCACCCTAGAAATCCACGATCACAAGTATCTAAACAAGCATCAGAACAGCAGCTAGCATTTTGTTGTAAGATAGAAATAACAGTTAAAATTTCAGCAATGCATTGACAATTATTGTTTTCATTATTATTACACATATAATCCACCCCTTCATATTATTTTCAATATAACATATTCAAAAAAAATAAATTAGTGTAAACTATTACCTATAAATGATTAATAATCAATGATATAAGTTACCTAAAATAGATATTTACATATAATAAAGCGAGGTGAAATAATGTATAGTATATATCAAATTCAGGTTGGTGATACCTTGGATACTATTGCGCAGAAAGTAGGTACAACGAAACAAATTCTTTTAACAATAAATGGTTTAACTGATACAAATTTAATTCCAGGTAATTATATTGTTATACCTATGAATGTAAATTTGCCGTTTGCAACTTACACAGTTAAAAAGGGTGATAATATTTACGAAATTGCTCGTCGCTATGGTGTTGATTATGAAACATTATTAGAAATAAATGGATTAAACGCTGATGATTATATTTATCCAGATCAAGAGATAATCATTCCTAATCAAAATTTCAATGTATATGTAACTCGTGAAAATGATTCTCTAGCTACAGTTGCAGCCAAATTGGGGGCTAATCAAGGAGAAATAATTAGAGATAATGCAACGATTTATTTGTTACCAGAACAATTAATTTTATATCGTAAGTAAAACTTAAAAAGAGAAAAACTCTTTTTTTTTATTAAATTATATTATATAATATTATTATAATTAGAGGGGAAGTGGATTATGAAAAAAATATTTTTATTCATTATGGTTTTATTACCTTTTTTTGTGGGATGTGGGTCAAAATTAACTACATATGAGGAAATTGGATATGATGAATTTATAAAGAAAATCGAAAACAAGGACGATTTTGTACTTTTTATCGGTTCGGCTACTTGTCAACATTGTGATGCTTTTAAAAAAACAATTAAAAGTGTTGTAAAAAACTATCAAGTAAAAATATATTATATTGATACACATAAATTTAGCGAACAGCAAGCAAATAAGTTTAAAACTTATATTAATTTTAGTGCAACGCCAACAACCGTTTTTATATATGATGGTGCGGAGAAAACAACATATAATCGTATAAATGGAAATTTAAGTTACGATAAAGTTATTTCTAAATTAACTAAAGCAGGTTTTATAAAAGAATAGGGGATAAAAATGGAAGAAAATAATATCGAATTTTTAGATGAGCTAGATAATGATACTGGAGATACTCAAACTGCACCTGATATTACAGGAATTAAATTTAGTGTTTTAGATAATTATGGAGAGGACTTGACTGCAAAAACATATATAACAAACCCTGCAATAGCGCGAGAAAGTGAATTAAAAAAACTAATGATTGTTTTATTAACTCCAGAAAAATCTGGGTTATTAATAGGTAAAGCAGGTATTGGTAAAACTGCCATTGTCGAAGGCTTAGCCTATTTAATTCAAAGAAAAGAAGTGCCTGATGCCTTATTAGGATATCGTGTCATTAAATTTAACTCAACCTCGTTAGTCGGTAAAGTTACATTAGATGGTGAAGAGCGTCTAGTTATGGGACTTTTAGTTGATGAGCTAAAGGTTACTGGAAAAACAATCGTTTTTATAGATGAAATTCATACTTTAATAGGTGGAAAGGGTTCTGGTCCTATGGATTTGGCCAATATGTTAAAACCAGGCCTGGATCGTGGTACAATAAAAGCAATAGGTGCGACAACAACAATTGAATATGATACATATGTTATTCGTGACCGCGCCTTTTTAAGACGTTTTGACCGCATTGATGTTTTAGAACCAGATGAGTCAACAACTGTCAAAATTTTGATGGGTACATTACCAAAAATTGAAAAACAAACAGGTGTTAAATTTAAATATAATGATTATGTGGCTGAAAAGTTGATTACATCGATTGTAAGTGCTACATCTGAATTTAAAAGAATATATGGTCTTGCAGCCATGTATCCGGATGTTTCATTATCAGTCTTGACGCAAGCCTTTTCTCATGCATTATATAATAACAATTCTGTTGTAACAGTTTTAGATGTATATAACGCGATAAAAACTAGTAAAAGAATTTATCCAGATAGTATTGTAAAGGAACTTGCCTTATTTAGGGATAAATTCAAAAAATTATGTGAAGATGAAGGAATTGTCTTGCCAGTTGTAACAAAAGAGGAAATTGAAAGTATGCAAGAGGATTACTAATAATTATAATATATTAATAAAAGAATAAATTAACTTGCAAAAAAATTACTTAATTGGTATAATTATTTGGGTGATTTAATGAGTGAAGACCGAGAACAAGCCATTCAGTTAATTAAGGATAAATTATGTAATAAAAGTTTACTGTCATATGTCGATATAGCCAGACTTACTAATTATCATCCTAAATATATCTTAAAATTAAAAAAGGATATTATAAATGATAACATAAATTATATTCATGGAAATAAAAATAAAAAACCAGCTAATACAATTCCTCTACTAGAAGAACAGAAAATTGTTAATTTATATAAGCGTAGTAATGCAAGTATTAGAAGATTTTGCAAGTTCTATGGAAAAAGAAGTTATTCATGCATATATAATGTTTTAAAAAGAAATGGTTTATTAAATGATGATAAAAAGCCTTTATAATATTAAAGGTTTTTTTGTCGATTAAAAAAGTGTCTATAAATATATTTATCTTTATATAGTTATATGGGAGGAATAACTATGGAAAGAAATGTAGAAGGATTAACAGAAGAACAAGTATTAGAAAATAGAAAACAATATGGTAGTAATAGAATAACAACATTAAAAAAAGAAACATTTTTTAACTTATTTATGGAATCTTTTAGTGATCCAATGATTAGGATTCTTTTAATTGCTCTAGGAATAAAAACAATTTTTTTAATTAAAGATTTTGATTGGTATGAAACAGTAGGAATAGTTATTGCTATATTTATTGCGTCTTTTATTTCTTCTATATCAGAATATGGTAGCCAAAAAGCTTTTGAAAGATTACAAGATGAAGCTTCAAAAATAAAATGTAAAGTAAAAAGAAATGGTAAAGTAAAAGAATTAGATGTTGATGATGTAGTTAAGGGGGATATTATTATTCTACAATCAGGAGACCGAATACCATCAGATGGAATTATTGTTCAGGGTAATATTAGCGTTGATGAATCATCACTTAATGGAGAAGCAAAGGAACAATATAAGTATCCTATAAATAATATTAATATAAAACCAGAAAAATCAAACGAGGTTTATCGTGGAACTGTTGTCTATAATGGCGAGGCTATTATGTTAACAACTAGTGTCGGTGATAAAACGTTCTATGGCTCAATTGCTAAAGAATTGCAAGAAAAACAACCGGAAAGCCCTATGAAGATACGCCTTAGACATTTAGCCAAAATTATTAGTAAAATAGGTTATATATGTGCATTTTTGGTAGCCTTTTCATATCTTTTTTCAGTTATTGTAATCCATAATAATTTTAATTTAGGTGCTATTAAACATACTATTACTAATTTCCCATTAATGTCGGGATATATTTTATATGCGTTAACTTTAATGGTAACAGTTATTGTTGTTGCCGTTCCTGAGGGTTTACCTATGATGATTACCTTAGTTTTATCATCAAATATGAAAAGAATGCTAAAAGATAATGTTTTGGTTAGAAAATTAGTTGGAATAGAAACAGCAGGAAGTCTAAATATTTTATTTTCTGACAAAACGGGAACTTTAACTAAGGGAAGGCTAGAAGTAGTTGGAATCTTAAATGGAGTTGGAAAGATATATTATAGTAAAATAGAATTGGAAAAAAATCCTAAATATTACGATTTAGTTAGAGTTTCTCTCCTATATAATAATGCTAGTTATTATGATGAAACGACTAAAAAAATTGTTGGTGGAAATATTACTGATCGTGCATTATTAGAATTTATTAACGATAATAGTGGCAAAAATTTAAAAATATTATCTAATGTTCCTTTTGATAGTAAAAATAAATATTCTATTACTGTAATCGATAAAAATGGTAAATTGAATTTAATTAAGGGAGCTCCAGAAAAAATTTTACCATATTGCCGGTATTATTATACAGAGAATGGCGAGCGTAAAATGCTTTTTGATAAAAACAGGCTGACATCTAGTATACAAAATATAACTAAAAGAGGTATTAGAGTTTTAACTATTGCTACTTCTAATTCTCATGAACCATCCAAATTTTTTGATTTAACATTAGTAGGGTTTATCTATATTAAAGATGAGGTACGAAAAGAAGCAATTGAGGGTGTAAAACTTGTCAAAGATGCACATATACAGACCGTTATGATAACAGGTGATAATAAAGATACGGCTTATGCGATTGGAGAAGAAGTCGGGCTAATTGATCAAAACTCGATTATTTTGACATCAAGTGAATTAAATCAAAAAGATGATGCGGAATTAAAGAATATTTTGCCAAACCTTAGAATTGTTGCAAGAGCCTTACCACAGGATAAAAGTAGACTGGTTAGAATTTCACAAGAATTAGGGTTGGTTGTTGGAATGACGGGTGATGGTGTTAACGATGCTCCCGCCTTAAAAAAAGCCGATGTAGGGTTTGCCATGGGGAGCGGAACAGAAGTTGCTAAGGAAGCTAGTGATATAGTAATTTTAGATGATAATTTTAAATCTATTACAAAGGCTATTTTATTTGGAAGAACAATATTCAAAAGTATTAGAAAATTTATTATATTTCAACTTACCGTTAATTTGTGCGCTGTATCATTATCAATAATTGGACCATTTATTGGCGTTGATACACCAGTTACTGTTATTCAAATGCTATGGATTAATATGGTTATGGATACTTTGGCGGGTTTAGCATTCTCATTTGAACCACCACTATTAGAATATATGGCAGAATTACCAAAGAGAAAAGATGAGCCGATTATTAATAAATACATGGCTGGGGAAATATTGTTTACAGGACTATATTCATCACTTTTATGTGTTATATTTTTAAAATTACCTTTTATAAAAAACTTTTTTAGAATGGATAATAATAATTTATATTTAATGACTGCATTTTTTGGATTGTTTATTTTTATGACAATATTTAACAGTTTTAATGCACGAACAAATCGTCTAAATTTACTAGCTAATATTTTGAGGAATAAAATCTTTCTTTTAATTATTTTATTTATTCTAGTTGTGCAAATTGTTTTAATTTATTACGGAGGAAATTTATTTAGAACAGCTGGTTTAACCTATACAGAATTTTTGCTGATGCTTTTATTATCTGCTACCGTGATTCCCGTTGATTGGTTACGTAAATGTTACCTTAGAAAGATGGGGCAAGTTGGAGGAGTTTAAAGAAAAATGCACGAAATGCATTTTTTCGTGCTTGAAATCTGATTGCAAAAACTGTCAAAATATGGTAATATTTACTAGTATAGGCCAAGGTTTGCTGGATGCAATTTTTTTATTTAATAGGAGTGATTATATGATTAATTTTATTGTTTGTGATGATAACAAAAAGTTACTAGATGATGTTGTAGAGCTTATTAATAAGCAGATGATGAAGAATCGACATGAGTATAAAGTTCATGCTTTTACAGATTATAATGATAAATTTATGGATGTAATGAATGAAAAACTATCATGTAAAATATATATTTTAGATGTTGAGGTACCTAGTCAATCTGGGATTGATATTGCTAGACAGATAAGAGATAAAGATGTTGATAGTGCTATAATCTTTTTAACATTACATAATGAAGTAGGACCAGTTTTATTAAAAGAAGAAATAATGTTTTTAACTTTTATTTGTAAATTTGATAATGCTAATCGGAGATTACAATCAGCTATCAGTAAAGCTTTAGAACTTGTTGGTAAAAAATTATCGGTTAGATTTGAAGACCAAGGAGCAATTTATACGTTGCCAGTTAAAGACATTATTTATATTTTAACTGATACAATGGAAAGAAAAATTGTTATTAAAACTGATTATGCACAATTTAGAGTATCCAAGACCCTTGTGGAAATGGAAAATTTATTACCACATCAATTCAAACATTCTCACAGAGCCTGTATTGTAAATGTTGATCGCATTAGAATGATTGATAAAAGAAATAATACCATTATTTTTGATAATGACGATATGGTCGATTTATTATCAAAAAGTTGTAGAAAGGAATTGGTGTAAATGAAATTGTTGTTTGACTTTTTGGGTGCGCTAATTTTATCTATATCAGCTATTTATACTATTGGTAAAATAATGTCTTTCTCTATTACCAAAGTAGGAACTGTTAGATACATAATAGCGATATTAACTCTATCAGTTTATTTAATTATAAGTTATCATAGTACTATGATTTTTTTAAGATACCTATTGTTTATCTTTGTAATACCTCTAATTCCTATATTCATTATGAAAAAGTTCTTTAAAGAATCATTTATTGCTAGTTTTTTTGCTTTTATTTTAATAGCTATATCTGAATTATTATTTGCAATCTTTGTATCATTTATATTAAAAACAGATATTGAAAATTTTTATGGTGTTTTAATTGGGAATGTTGGAGTAGCTGTAATATTATTTACTTTAATAAATATTCCTAAATTATTAGAATTATTACATAATTGGCTTGAAAAAATATCAGCCTCTAAAAGGTACTATTTAATCGCATTAATTGTTACATTATGCTTTTCAATTAGTATAGTTGTATATATAAATTACTTTGATACAACTACAAGAATAAGATTTGTTTTAAGTTTTATTGTAATCATTACTTATACAGTTATAACATTAGTCTTATTTAACGAAAAGAATAATAGTAGTAAGATTCAATATGAATATGAGAATGTTTTAAATAACCTAAATGAATATGAAAAAATGCTTGATTTTCAAAAAGTTGCTAATCATGAAAATAAAAATCAATTATTAGTCATAAAAGGAATGATTGATAAAAAGGATTCTAAAATTAATGAGTATATTGATAGTATTGTATTAGAAAAAAGTGAGGATAATGAAGATTTTTTATATCGCACTAACATTATTCCATCTGGTGGCTTACGAGGATTAGTTTATTACAAATTATTATCAATGAAAGAAAAAGGTATTAATATTAATTTGAATATTTCTAGCAAAGTGCGAAAAATAGAGCTGGAAAAAATGGGAGTAGGCTTAAATAAAGATTTATGTAAAATTATGGGTGTTATATTAGATAACGCTAGACAAGCTGTCGAAGATTTAGAACAAAAAAATATCGATATAGAAATGAATCATATCGACAATCAGTTTGTTATAGTTGTAGCAAATAATTTTGAAGGTAATTTAGATTTAAGCGAAATGGATAACATAGGTTATACAACCAAAGGTAGTGGTCATGGCTATGGACTAGCTTTAATGAAGCAATTAATTGATAAAAATGAGCGATTATATAATCAAAAAAATATATATGGTCAAAAATTTGTTCAAAAAGTGGTATTAAGTATAAAATAAAAAACTGCAATTTTGCAGTTTTTATTATTTTATAAGTGATTTTGGACATTCTGGTTCATCAATTACAAAAACGAAACAAGCACTACTTCCTAAAGAGGCAACAAATCCAGCTATAGAAGCAATTATTGAAGTTATAAATGACATATTAAATACCTCCTCCCTTTTATTCTATGTTTAAATAAATTTAAACCATACTATTGATAATTCTTATAATTATTATACGGTAATTTAAAAAGATGGTAAATTGTAGGGGATATCATGAAACACTGTAAAATAATTGCAACTAATAAAGAATTTGCCAAAAACTGATTTTTTATAAATAGAGAAGCAATAATCATACAAAGGGCTGTGATGCTTGATATGATTTTTAAAAATAATCTTCTTTTTTTACTTATAATCGGTCTTTTATATGTATCAGCTGGCGCATTTTTCATAATGAACGCCAAACCTATTAATCCCATTATTATTTTTAAATAAAACGAAATTTGAATAACCTTACATCCAAATGGTAAAATTATAAAAACTAATAATGATGATACTAAGCAAATCCAACTTTTGGTTGCATGCAAGCCAAATGATGGCATTCTTATAAAATTATAGCATATAAGAAAAATTAATGTTTCCTTTATTAACCCTAATAAATATGAAACTGTCAAAATAACAATCATTTTTGTTATGAGAATATAAATTGATTCTAAACCATATTTTATAATCTCTAATTTTTCTTTATCAAAATGATTATACTTTTGAATAATTCTCAGTTGTTTACCTATGATAAAATTCCTCATACACTACCCCTTACCCTAATAACAATATCATCATAGGCTCTTATTTGATGTCAGACAATTTGCGACACGGCAATAATTCTGCTCAAAATTAATAAATGATAATAAATTATTAATAATATAAATATTCGGACGTAAAAATGGACAATACAAACACGATTCTCAAAATAACTTATGAAAGTTTGATAAAATCTAAAGTAAAAATTAGTATGATTCCTTTTAAAACAATGCAGATAATGTCGGTTTTTGAAGGCTTGATTTTATTGAAAACCTATAGTCTAAACGGTATATTTATATTGTAAGCGAATTTTACAAGAAGGAGGATTTTTATGAAAGGTAAAGTAAAATGGTTTAACAACGATAAAGGATATGGATTTATCGAATATAAGGATGGGGAAGATATCTTTGTTCATTATAGTACAATTTTATCAGATGGATATAAAACATTAGTTGAAGGTCAATATGTTGAATTCGAATTGGTTAGAACCGACAAAGGTCTACAAGCAAAAAATGTTGTCGAAATTAAAACTGCTCTTGTATAGTGGTTTTTTTTGTAATTTAATAAAAAAGGTGATATAATTAATATAGGAGGATGATATTATGAAATTTAATATTAGAGGACAAAAAATAGAAGTTACGCCAGCTATAAAGGAATATGCTGAAAAAAAGATAGGAAAATTAAATAAATACTTTTCTAACGCTGATGAATTAGTCGCTAGTATATTACTAAAAATTAGAGGGAAAGAACAGATAGTAGAAGTAACCATTCCAATAAAGAAAATTGTTTTAAGGGCTGAAGAGACCAATAAAGATTTGTATGCAGCTATTGATTTAGTATCAGAAAAATTGGAACGCCAAATTAGAAAAAACAAGACGAGAATAACTCAAAGAAAAAATAAAACAAATGATATAGAAATAAATGTTGACTTTGATAATTCCGAAATAGAAGAGGCAAAGGACAAAGTTGTTAAAAGAAAACAAATGGATACTAAGCCAATGAGTGAAGAGGAAGCAATTTTACAAATGAATATGCTTGGACATGAATTTTTCATTTATAAAGATGCTGAAAGTGGTAATACCTGCATATTATATAAAAGAAAAGACGGAGATTTAGGAATAATTGAAACAAAATAGGATGTTTATCATCCTTTTTTTCTTCTTATTATAATAAAAAACTATTATTTTCTCTTCTTTTTTGATAAAATATAGATTAGGAGTTGATTATATGAAATTTTTTAAAAAAATATTTGATCATGAGTATAAAGAACTTGAAAGATTTAAAAGTATTGCTGATAAAATAGAAGCATTAGATTCAAAAATGTCAAAAATGCAAGATGCTGATTTAAAAAAGCAAACAGAACTTTTTAAAGAGAGATTATCTAAAGGCGAAACATTAGATGATATTTTAGTGGAAGCTTTTGCAACGGCCAGAGAAGTTGCTTATAGGGTATTAGGAGAGAAGCCCTTTTATTCTCAACTTTTAGGCGCAATAGCAATTCATGAAGGAAATATTGCTGAGTTAAAAACAGGAGAAGGTAAGACCTTAACAACTACATTACCAGCTTATTTAAATGCTTTAGAAGGAAAGGGTGTACATGTTATTACTGTTAATGAATACTTAACGGAAAGAAATGCTGATTGGATGCGCGGAATTTATGAATTTTTAGGCATTACAGTTGGTATAAATAAACATGATTTATCACCAAAAGAAAAAAAAGAAGCGTTTGATTGTGACATAACATATACAACTAACAATGAAATTGGTTTCGATTACTTAAGGGATAATATGGTGGTAAAAGCTGAAAATCGTGTTTGTAGGGGATTAAATTACGCAATAATTGATGAGGTAGACTCGATTTTAATTGATGAAGCAAGGACACCACTAATTATTTCTGGTGGGGTTATGCAATCGGCTAATTTATATGTTCAAGCTGATAATTTTGTTAAACACTTAAAAGAAAATTTTGGTTATGTATATGATGAAAAGACGAAAGCTGTTGTCCTAGATGAAAAGGGAATTGCCGAAGCCGAAAAGAGCTTTAATATTTCTAACCTTTACGATATTCAAAATACTAATTTAGTTCATTATATAAATCAGGCGTTGCGAGCTAATTATAGTATGAAAAGGGATATTGACTATGTTGTCGCTGACGGAAAAGTTGTCATTGTAGACCCTTTTACTGGGCGTTTGATGCAAGGTAGGACATATTCTGATGGATTGCATCAAGCGATTGAAGCAAAGGAAGGTGTAAGCATTCAACAGGAAACTAAAACTTTAGCAACAATTACTTTTCAGAATTTATTTAGAATGTATAATAAATTATCAGGTATGACTGGAACAGCTAAAACAGAAGAAGAGGAATTTAGAGATATTTATAATATGTATGTCATTTGTATTCCAACAAACAAACCTGTTATTCGTGAAGACTGTAAAGATTTAATCTTTGCAACCAAAGATGGTAAATATAAAGCGATTGCTAAAGAAATAAAAGAAAGATATGATAATGGACAACCAGTTTTGGTTGGTACAATCGCTGTTGAAACTAGTGAATTAATTAGTAAAATGCTTAGTAAAATGCATATTCCACATGAGGTTTTAAATGCTAAGAATCATGCTAGGGAAGCGGAAATTATTGCTAAAGCTGGAGAAAAAAAGGCCGTTACAATCGCAACGAATATGGCTGGCCGTGGAACTGATATTAAATTAGGCGATGGCGTAAAAGAACTTGGTGGTTTATGTGTAATTGGAACTGAAAGACATGAATCACGAAGAATTGATAATCAGTTAAGAGGACGTTCGGGACGTCAAGGAGACCCAGGATTAACACAATTCTGCGTATCATTTGAAGATGAATTAATGGTACGATTTGGAACTGATAGGGTGAAACCAATGCTTCAAAGACTAGGATTTGATGGCGAAGCATCCATTCATAATAAAATGTTATCTAGTTCTATTGAATCAGCTCAAAAACGTGTTGAAGGTAATAACTTTGATGTTCGTAAACAATTATTACAATATGATGATGTTATTAATCAACAAAGGAAAATAATCTATGAAAAAAGAAATATTATTCTAGATAGTGAATCAATTCATGATGTGATTCTAGAAAGTTTTAAAAATCATGTTAGTGATTTAGTTTATGCCCATGTTAATAGCGATAATGATAAAATGAGTGACAATGATTTGAGTGAAATGTTAGAATCGATAAATGAGCAATTTTTAAGTGTTGCTATATCCAAAGAAGGACTAGAAGATAAAAATATAGATGAAATCATTGATTATATTTATGGTCGTTTAGTTGATGAATATGAACAAAAGTTATCAACAGTTCCTGAAGAAATTACAAGAGAATTCGAAAAGGCAATTGCCCTTAGAGTTATTGATACTCACTGGATGGAACATATTAATACAATGTCACATTTAAGAGAAGGAATTCATTTAAGGGGTTATGCACAAGAAAATCCATTACGGGCTTATACAAAAGAAGGATATGATTTATTTGATCAATTACTTATGACAATTGACAGAGAAACAACAGTTTACTTAATGAAAGCTGAAATACGTCAGAATGTAGAAAGAAAACAAGTAATTAAGGGTGAAGCGGTTTCAAATAAAGAAAAAGAAACAAAATCATCACCAAAAAGAGTTCAAAAGGTTGGAAGAAATGAACTATGTCCTTGTGGTTCGGGTAAAAAGTACAAACAATGCTGTGGTAAATAATTATAAAATATATATTTATTACACTTTTAGCATAGACGAAAGAGTTAACAAATTCAAATTTGTATACAACAAATAATAAAAACTAGTTTAAGATAAAAATAAAGGATGCAAACATAAAATATGTGAGCATCCTTTTGAAATTCACTAGAGTGAGATAAGATTTATTAGAAAAGTCGATATAACAGAATAAATAATTGGTAAAGAAAGTATCGATGAAAATAAACTGATAATCAATTAAGTATTATTATTAAGTTTTGGTACTTTTATTAATGTATAATAGAATAGTTTAAAGAAGTAGATGATAAAAAACTTAACATAAAAAGATATATTATAAGTATAGCGTGAGATTTTTAAATGTGATACAATAAATTAGAAAGGGTTAAGTTTTATTTTAAAAACCAAGAGAAAATGGGTAATATATATGGACAAAATCATTTTAGAAGAAAAAATTAATTATGATGAATTTTTAGATATAATAGAATCAGTTGGTTTTAAAACATATTCTAAAGAACAAGTGGAAAAAGCTTTAGAAAATACCATGTATATGGTTAAAGCACTAGTAGATGATAAAGTTGTTGGTATAGGTAGAGTAGTTGGAGATTTCAGTATAGTTTGCTGTTTAACAGATATATGTGTTAGACCAGAATATCAAGGAAGAGGAATAGGGTTAAAAATAGTAGACAAGTTAAAATCCATGATTGAAAATGGTGTAAACAATGGCGAGAAAATGCAAGTTGAATTAGTTCCTACTGCAGGGAATGTTGAATTTTATAAAAAAGCGGGATTTAAATACAATCCAGATGTAATTACAGGTATGTATTTATGGATAAAAAAATAATAATTTTTAATTTACTTTATTTCTTTGAGGTGAAATATGGATAATAATTTATTTATAAAAAAAGTAATTTTCGATAGAGAGAAAGTTGATAACTTTGATAAATATCCATTTAATATAGATATTATTAAAAATTTAGATGAGTTAACTTTTGATTCGCCCGTAACATTTTTAGTAGGTGAAAATGGAGTTGGTAAATCAACTTTTATCGAATCATTAGCTATATCAATTGGCTTAAATGCTGAAGGCGGTACACAAAATTTTGATTTTCATACGAAAGATACACATTCTAGCCTTTCTAGATATATAACAGTTGCAAAATATGGTAAGCCAAAAACAAAATTTTTTTTACGAGCTGAAAGTTTTTATAATTTTCAAACTGAAATGCAACGGTTGGTTGAGGAAGATTCCTTTTATTCATTATATAATGCATATGGTGGAAACCTACATGAATGTTCACATGGAGAATCATTTTTAAAATTAATTAAAAATAGATTTACTGATCATGGCCTATATATTTTAGATGAACCGGAGGCAGCATTATCGCCACAAAGACAAATGAGCTTATTATGTTTAATTGATGACTTAGTGAAAAATGGATCCCAGTTTATTATTGCAACGCATTCACCAATTTTGATTTCTTATATTAATGGCAAAATTTTAGATTTGAATGATGAATTTAAGGAAATAAAATATGAAGAAACAGATATATATAAAATATATAAATTATACTTAGATAATGCTTATAGTATGCAAGAAAAATTATTTAAAGATATTTAGTATTTGAATACTAAGCAAATAGGAGGAATTATGAGTAAATTAGATGAATTATTGAACTTTCAAAATGGAATATCAAATCTTCAATATACACTTAACATTTTAATGTGAGAATTGCAAATAACAGCTCCAAACCAATCTAAAGAGACATAATCAATTTGATAACCCATTATGAAAATAAATTATTTGAAATGCAAACATTAGGACAATATGGTTCATTATTAGAAAATTTAATAGATAGTGACGAATTTTCAAAACTTGAGGACGATGAACAAAGATATATTAACAATCTATTACGTCATTATAAAGATGATATCAAAGTCCCACAGGATTTTTATATTCGTTATTCAAAATTAAAAATCAATCTAATTTAGCATTGGATTAAGGCTAAAGAAAATAATGATTATGAGATATTTAAGCCATATTTAAAATCAATCATTGAGATGACGAAAACCTACTGTAGGTATATTGATAATACCAACCCTAATTTGTATGATATAATGCTAAATAAATTTGAAATTGGTATTACAAGTGAAATAATTGATAAACTTTTTGGAGACTTAAAAAGTGCATTAATTCCGCTAATTATGAATGTAAATTGTGACAGAATCACTATTACAAAAGATTATACAGATTCTGAATTACTGGATTGTGCCACTTTTTTATTAGATCATATTGGCTTCGATATGAATAGAGGTGCGCTTGGAATTTATCCACATGGTTTTACTGTGACAGTCGGACAAAATGATATCAGAATAGCCTTTAAACATACTCATAATCCATTGGATTTTGTGTCAACAATTATTCATGAAGGAGGCCATGGTATTTTTGAACAGAATGTTTCAGAAAAATTATCAAAATATGAAAATGTAGGAGTAGATAATTTGTATGCTCTACATGAAAGCCAATCAAGATTTTATGAAAATATCTTGGGAAGAAATATAAACTTTTGGATTCCTATTTATAATAAAGTAAAAGAAAAACTAAATTTAGATATGAATTTAGAAGAATTTGTGGATAAATTAAATCAACCCCAACGAGGATTAATTAGAACTGAAGCTGATGAACTTACTTATTGCTTACATATAATTTTAAGATATGAAATTGAAAGAGATTTGTTTAATGATAAAATAGATTTAAATGATCTTCCGACAATATGGAATATGAAAATGAAAGAATATTTAGGTGTTGATGTTGAAAATGATGCCGATGGTCTAATGCAGGATGTTCATTGGTCAGAAGGAGAATCTGGATACTTTCCCTCTTATTTATTGGGTACAATATATGATGGTATGCTTCTTGAGGCAATCGAAAAGGATTTAGGAAATATCGATGAATTATTAAGAAGTGGCAAAATTAGAAAAATTACTAACTATTTAATAGATAAAATTTATAAGTATGGTGGGGCCTATAATTCATTAGAAGTAATGGACAATATTGGAAAAAAAGAATTGTCAGTAAAGCCAATAGTTACCTATTTTGAAAAAAAATATGGTGTAAAATCTTTATTAAAAAAATAATAATGAATATTATTCTTAAATTGTGCTCCTGTTTAGCAATTATAAATTATTGTTGATTTAATAATAACGGACATGATATAATAAATTAACCCAATTTTTATTTTGGTGACTGTGAGGAATTATATGAAAAATTCAGTTTATAATATGGTTAAATCATTTAAAGATAAATATCCAATGACGATTTGTTGGCGATTAAAGGCTCATTCAAAGGTTATTGAGAAACATTTAAATAGTGACGAAGAAATAGAGTATGTTTTTGCTGCTCAAAAGAATGCGAATCCGCTAGATATCATTACTACTTATATAGTAGTTATAACTGACAAAAGAATTCTTTTAGGACAAAAAAGACTGCTATTTGGCTATATGTTTACATCTATAACCCCAGATATGTTTAATGACTTAAAAGTTCAGACAGGGCTTGTTTGGGGAAAAGTATTTATTGATACAGTAAAAGAATTTATCGCACTTTCTAATATTGATAAGAGTGCCTTATCAGAAATAGAAACAAATGTAACTACTTATGTGATGGAAGAAAAGAAAAAATATGCTTTACAAAATCAAAAAATAGAAAAAATTTAAATAGGAATTAAATTTTCTATTTTTTTCGTATACAATTAAAATTAATAACCAATATAAATATATAATAAAATATTGAATTTTGTCGATTAATTATATATAATCAATGTAGGAGGTAATGATATGAAAAGAGTAGTTCAAATATTAATTTTACTTTTTGTATTTTATTATTTGATCCAATTTATCTTTAGTTTTTTTGATAAGGGATATGAAATTACTTATACAAAGAATATTGAAGATAAAGAAATAAGCATTAAAGAGGTATATAGCGCTAATAAAAAGGGTGAACGAAATAATTATTATTTTGAAGTAAAGGTTGATGACAATGTTTTTTATTTAAAGACTTATGAAAACTTTAAAAAAATGAAAAATGTTATTAGCGATATAAAATATTTTAAATCGGGTGATTATACTTGTATATTGCCTATTTATAAAGGAAATAAAATACTAAGTGATATCATTTGCCAGACAAATCAAACAACAACTTATTATCATAATATTAAAGGCACTAATTCACAGCTTGATAGCTTTGCTAATAATATCGAAGGATACAATATAAATAATTGGATTGATAACGAAACAGATACTAGCAGATTAGGAAATGTATATGTTTATAAAAATAATTTAGATAGTAATTTATACTTAGGATTAACTAATTATAAAGGCTTATATAAAATTAATGAAAATGTTTCTAATAAAATTATTTCGATTGATGTTTTTAGAAATGATATTTATAATCCCAAAATTAATACACAGATTAGTCACTATTATTTAGTTGCTGACTATGATGAAAATTATGAGTTTAATAAATTTTATTTAATTGATTTTTTAAAAAAGGAAACAGAGACAATTGAAAGTAAACATAAAATATCATTAAATAGTTATATACAAGGAGTTGTGGGCAATAGCGTGTATTTAATTGATATTGATAATAAAAAACAATATGAAATTGATATTAAGTCAAAAAAGGTAATTGAAATAGGCAATAGTGATACGAATGCTAAATTTTATAGTGCAGGTGAATGGGAAGAGCGAAACATGTTTGAAATTATAAAATCAGAGGAGAAGTTTGTTTATCAAAATATTGATTTAACAAAATTTGCTATTCAATATGATCGTATTGACCAAATTGGGAGTGAAAATTCTGGCTATTATTATCTATATCAAAGAAGTGGTAATGATTATACTGTATATAAGGCCCTAGTTGAACAACCGAATAGCCCAATTTTTCTATTTAAAATAAGTGGCATAGATAATATTAAATATATTGACGACAAAATCTTGTTTGTAGATAAAAACTTCATTAAGATTTATAGTGATGAAAATGGTGTTAAAAATTTAATAAAATATGATGAGTTAGAATTTAATAAAAACTTAAGTATCTTTGGTTATTATCAAAGCTAAGATGAAATTTATAAAAAAACTTTTAAAAATGTTGAAAAAAAAGTTTTTTTTAGTTATAATATTTAATAGAATAAAAAGGAGGCTGATACTATGGAAAAAATAGTAATTTTAAATGCTAATAATGAAAGTATGCAAGTCGATGTTGTTAGGTATTTTAGTGAAAGTAATAATAAATATTTTGTTTTCTCATTACACGAAATAGATGATCAAGGCCATATGAATATATATGTTACAAAAACAGTTGATCAAAATGGCTCGTTAATTGGGACCAATATTATTGATGATGTAGAATGGACAAATTTAAAAACGAATTTGCAACGGATTATTAAAGAAAATAGGACAAATGGCAATGCTATTGTTAATGATTTACCATATAAAGTTTTGGATGGAATTAAGGTTGCTGACCGAAGAGCTTTAAAACTACTTGCAACATCTGTTGATATGTTAAACTTAGGTTATAATCCACAAGATGATAGCGTTACACAACCTAGTAATCAAAGTTTTGCACAACCAAATGTTCAAAACCAATCACCAAATATAGATATTCAACAGGTAAACACTACTAGCAATCTTGATATTTTTGGGAGTAATTTGCAAAATGTGCCTAATAGTACTCCAAATATAAATGAGAATGCTCAAACTGTATCGAATAATGTTCAAAACTCGTCAATAGATGTTCAAAACAACATGAATAACAATAATATTGAACAGCAAACTGTGCAAAAACCTGTTGATAACTCTATTTCTGAAAACTATAAAGAACTATACTTTCATGAAAAAGAAAATACAGCTCAATTAACTGAAGAAAATAATCGATTAATAAATGAACTAAATAATTGTAAAATGATTATATCTGACATTAAAAATATCTTATCTAGATAATAGATGGGATATTTTTTTACTGGTTGCATAAAATTAATTGGGTGGATATATGAAGAATGCAATCAACTACTATTATAATTTATATCCAATTAATATTTATCAAAACGATAGATTATATAAGTTTTCTATTGAGAGTGTAGAATACTATCTAGTACCTTACAATAATGATTTAAGAACCTTAACAACTATTTATGAATTAACTAAAGCACTTAAACAATATAATATATATTGCCACGAAATAGTGGAAAATAATAAAAAGGAATTAGCAATCAATATAAACAATAAGCAATATGTATTATTAAAAACTGCACAATATAATGACGAAAAATTGAACTTTGATAATTTAATGTATTACCCATTAGTAACATCAGCACTACATCTTGAAAATATAATACATCCTAAAAATTGGCGCAATTTATGGATGGAGAAAATCGATTATTTCGAATATCAAGTTTCTAATTTTAAAAAAAAATTTCCATTAATAAGGGAAACTTCAAGTTATTATATTGGTTTAGCTGAAAACGGAATTCAGATGTTATTAGACATACCTAACTCTCATGATTATTGTATATCTCATTATCGAATAAAAAACTATTATACTTTATTTGATTTATATAATCCGCTTGAGTTTACTGTTGACTCTAAAATAAGGGATATAACAGAGTATTGTAAAGAAGAATTCTTTTATAATACTATATCTATAGATTCTATTATATATTATATTGATAACAATATCTTTAATAAAGAACAAGCTATTTTATTTTTTAGTAGATTATTATATCCATCATACTATTTTGATTTATGTGATGAAATTATTTACAATAATTTAAATGAGAATATTTTATCCAATATAATTAATAAAAATTATGAATATGAACAGTTTTTATCAAGAATACTTACTTACCTGCATATTAAATATCAAGTGCCAGAAATCGAATGGTTAAAAAAAAGTTAGATACTTCTAACCTCTTTTACTTCTGGAATTTCTTCCATGATAGTTGCGCCAATTAAATCATTTAGTGTAATATCTAGCATACCACAATTTTGGCATGCCCCTAAAATTTTAATATAAACAATATTGTCTTCATACTTAATAAATTCAACGTTTCCACCATCTGCTATTAAAAATGGTTGGATTTGTTCAATCAATTCTTTAATTTTTTCTTCTTGAGTATCCATAATCAATCACCAAATATATTATATAATAAAATAAAACTAAAGTAAACTTCTTTTAAACTTAGATAATATATGGTATAATCTAAGTTAGAGGTGTTTCAATGCCAAAGTATCAAAAAGGAAAAATTGTTGAAGGAATTGTAAGTGGAATTGAGTCTTATGGTATTTTTGTATCGTTTGACGAATTTTATAGCGGGTTAATACATATATCCGAAGTATCTAGGAATTTTGTTAAAGATTTACATGATTTTGTAGAAATTGGGGAAAATATATATGTTGAGATTTTAGATATTGATGAAAATCAAAATAAACTTAAATTAAGTATCAAAAATATTAATTATAAAAAAACTAAAAGAAAAGCAAAAAGAAAAATTATTGAAACAGTATCTGGATTTAATACACTAGCTTATAAATTGCCAACATGGATAAAAGAAAATTTAGAAAAAAGTAAAAATGTTACCAAATAATGTATAAAATATATTGACAAACTTCTCTTCAGATGGTATCATTAAAGACGTCTAGTGAGTTTATCGGGCGATTAGCTCAGTTGGTTAGAGCACCTGCCTTACAAGCAGGGGGTCATAGGTTCGAGTCCTATATCGCCCACCATTATGCCGGAATAGCTCAATTGGTAGAGCAACTGACTTGTAATCAGTAGGTTGTGGGTTCAAGTCCTATTTCCGGCACCATTTTTTATGGAGGGATAGCGAAGTGGTCAAACGCGGCAGACTGTAAATCTGTTCCTTCGGGTTCGATGGTTCAAATCCATCTCCCTCCACCATCTGTTTGTGTTATTGCCTCGTAGCCAAGCGGTAAGGCACCACACTTTGACTGTGGCATTGCGCTAGTTCGAATCTAGCCGAGGCAGCCATCTTATTTTTATGTCCCGTTAGCTCAGCAGGTAGAGCATTTGACTTTTAATCAAAGGGTCGGCGATTCGAGTTCGCCACGGGACACCATTTAGAAATTAAGCTTTTACAATTGTAAAAGCTTTTTTGTATATTTTAATATCTAGAATGTTTTATTAACTCGTCAATAGATGTACGCTATCCTAAGGTTACAAAGTTATTATCCGTATATAAACTATAAATGTAGATACTAATTTTAGAATGGTTGATTTGTAGAAACATCAAGTTAATCTTTATAAAAAAATAGGCTATGATTTAACCTATAAGGATATTAAAAAAAGAGATTAATAAATATAATTAAACTTTGTAAAAAAATACCATGAAATTACTTGCCACTTGCATTTGAAAATTTTGAGAATAAATATATATTATAAGCAAGCTAGTGTCTAAATTTAACTCTTCTTCTTTTTTTAAATGTTTTTTTAATTATTAATAAACTAATGAATAAAATAGTTATTATGATAGGATATATCAATTTTGTTTGCATTAAAAAACTTATTAAACTAAAATTAATTTTGGAATTAAGATAAATATCGATAGTGTCCATTAGTTGATTGTTGTATATAATATCAACAGTACCTAGTTTTTCACCTATAACATTATTATAGGAAATTGCATTAACCCCATTATATTTATATTCAATTTTACTAGTATCAAATGAGTTATCTAAAAACTTAGTAATTGATATAGGTGAGTTTATTTCATATTTTTTTTCTTTAGAATAATTAATTTTTATAGTTGTTATATAATCGTTTGCATTAATTAAAGTTTTATAACTGTAATTTTCATCAAAATAACTATATATCTTGATTGCATCTAATAATTGTCTAGGTGTATTACCATGATAATCAGCGCCAGCTGTAATTAATAGATAATTAACGTCACTATAATTAGCGATACTAGACATGCAAAGCCCCGCCTCGTCGGTATAACCTGTCTTTGACCCTTGAATATGTGAAACGTCAATTGTATAACCATTTGATATCTTTTTCAACGTACTACTAAATTTTAAATTATTAGTTGTAGTATATTCTCTAGTTGTATATATTTCTTTGAAAGTATCGTTTTTTAGGGAATAAATCAATAATGTTGCAATATCCTGAACTGTTGAATAATGACCCATGGCTTCTAATCCTGTTGTATTGATAAAATTGGTATTGGATAAATTTAGTTCCTTAGCTTTAGTATTCATTAATTTGACAAATGCTTCTTCACTACCAACAATATTTATAGCAAGTGCTCTCGTAGCATCAGCACCAGATGGTAACATAGCTCCCATCAACAAATCTCTATATGAGACATTATCACCATATTTAAAACCAGCTACTGATGCCTGTGCTTCAACTAAACCATAAAAAACATCCTTTCCTAATGTTACTTTAGTATCAAGATTTTCAATGTTTTCAATAGCAACAATACATGTCATAATTTTAGTTAGGCTAGCAATAGAAGTTATTTCGTTAGAATTGTATTCATACAATACTTCATTAGTATCCATATTATATATAATTGCATATTTTGAATCAATATTTAAATTTTCGGCATAAACACTATTCAAATTGAATAAAAATAAGATAGGAATAATTAATATTCCAGATAAAAAAATTTTTTTCATAATAACACATCCTATTGTATAAATTATAACATAAACTAATTAAATTAAGTTGAATTTATTATTATTTAACAAAAAAGTAAAAAAAAATGAAAAAATTGTTGCAAAAACCTATTTTTTATTATATAATGAAGTAGTCAATTTGATTGCTGCCTTTAGCTTATAAAGAAATGGACAATTAAGTGATATTATGCCTGAGTGGCGAAATTGGTAGACGCACAGGACTTAAAATCCTGCGGGAGTCAAATCCCGTGCCGGTTCAAGTCCGGCCTTAGGCACCATCTTTTTTTGGAGAAATACCCAAGTCTGGTTGAAGGGACTGGTCTTGAAAACCAGGAGGTCGGCGACGGCGCGGGGGTTCGAATCCCTCTTTCTCCGCCATAAAAATATAACATCGCGGAATGGAGCAGTCTGGTAGCTCGTTGGGCTCATAACCCAAAGGTCGTAGGTTCAAATCCTTCTTCCGCAACCATGGTTCCGTAGTGTAGCGGTTATCACGTCTGCCTGTCACGCAGAAGATCGCGAGTTCAATTCTCGTCGGAACCGCCATTTATTTTGGCTCTATAGCTCAGTCGGCAGAGCACAAGACTGAAAATCTTGGTGTCGGTGGTTCAATTCCACCTGGAGCCACCATCTATAAATTGCAAATAACTAAGTGCGCTCGTAGATCAATTGGATAGATCGTTTGACTACGGATCAAAAGGCTATGGGTTCGACTCCTATCGGGCGCACCACTTCGGGAAATAGCACAACTTGGTAGTGCACTTGGTTTGGGACCAAGGGGTTGCAGGTTCAAATCCTGTTTTCCCGACCATCTAATATGGGGAATTAGCTCAGCTGGGAGAGCGCCACGTTTGCACCGTGGAGGTCAGGAGTTCGATCCTCCTATTCTCCACCATATAGAATTTAACCGTTGATTTTCAACGGTTTTTGTTTTTTTAGGTACTATTTAGGTACTAAAATTTATAAATTATCTAATAAATCGACAATTTGTTTTTTATATGCTATTATATATATGGAGGTTTTATTATGAGCCCAGATCAAAGAAGAATAATTAACAGAAAAATAAAAAAATATTATAAACAACTTAAGACGGCCAATTCTGATTATTTAATTAGTGTAGCATCAGATATTCTAATCTTTTTAATAATGGCTCATCAAATTAAACGAGGAACTACGACACACATAGAAATCTTCTTTTTAATAGGTGCTGTTAGCTTTATTTTTACAATGCTTAATATTTCTAGAAAATCTATTTTAGAAATTCGAATTATTCAACTTAAAGAACAATTGAATTTAAATAGATATAAAAAATAATCTTATATTTATATATAATTATAATAAATAAAATTTAATCGTTGATACGCAACGATTTTTTCTTTTATCAATATTGTCGAAAAATGTCCAAACTTGTCGCTTAAAATAAAATAAACATAGCAACTGTCGATGTTATAATAAAGGCGTAAACTGCACCTAATTATGAATAAGGAGGTAACTATGAAATTTTTAAAATATTTAACAGGAATTTTTGCGCTAACTTTACTTTTAAATTGTATTGGTGTAAATGCGTCAAATTATTTAATTTTAAATAATGTTGCTGTACCTATGAAACAGCAACCTAGCCCAGCTGTTACTGGTAAGGATGAAATATCAGAACAATATGTACAAAACACTACAACATCTCATAATAGAGCTTTTCAGGCCCAAGTACTTGGTAAAAATATTTTTGGGGATACATGCTCAACATCATACAAAAATTTACCAAAAAATACTTGGACTACCCATGGAAATTACTCTACTGATGGATGTGGATTAGAACCAGTTGGTGATAAAGCATTTTTGAATATCAGAACATCATCAAGTTATAATGATACAACGTTCTTTTGGGGAACTTGGATTACTACTAAATCACTATATAACACTATGACAAAATAGAAAGAAGCTATCATAATTGTGCAGTTTACATTATTAGGAGTTAAATATGAAGAAAATTGTAAAAAAACATAAATTTTTGATAGTAATAATTCTATTATTATGTCTTTATTTTTTATATTGTGCTATAAAGTATAACATAAGTTATAATAAAATGGTTAGTGATGTTAATAGAATTATTGTAGGCATTGCAGATGGAACATTAGAACCGTTAGGTAATAATTTTAATCCTCAGATACCAGTTAAGACTGATGCTATTTCGTTATTTTTTTCAATATTGAATAGTGACTTTCGTTTTTTAATCTCAATATTACCACTATTTATATTATTGCCAAGTTGCTACAATTTTTACCAAAAAATGAAATCGGGAATTATCCGTAGTGAAATATTGCGCCAAAATTATAATCAATATATTAAGCAAAATATTATTGAGACATATAGAAGTATATTAATTATTCCTATATTTTTAATAATTAGTTTTTTAATTAGTTTTTTAGTTTGTGGGAGATTAGATATATGGAATAAATATGATAATATTTTTGCTTACCAAATGGAGAACCCATTAGACCAGGAATATATTTTACTATTGCCAGTTTTTTGGATACTTTATATAATTAATCACATTTTGTTATCAGGATATTATATTAATTTAACGTTAGTATTTATAAGAAAAAAAATGCCATATTTAGTCAGTTGTGTCGCGTCTTTTTTAGTCATTTTAGGTATATCGGTGTTTTTAGAAATTGTTATTGGTAAGTGGTTATTAGAACTTTTATTTGGCATTAAGGGAATGAATGCAACATTTAATAGTTTTTGCTTTTGGATACCTGGAGACCATTCTAATATATATATTCAATTTTTAATATCACTATTCTTGTTTATAGCCTCTAGTTTTTTAGTTCATATTTATTATAAAAATAAAGAAAAGGTGTTAATTGAAAATGAATTATAAAAATATAAGTAGTAATATAAAAAATTTTATAAATACACCAATATTTAAGGTATTATATATAATATCACTTGTTATAACTTTTTGCATTTTACTTGGGACTAAACAATCATTGCCAGAATTATCATATTTTGAATTATACTATGTCTTACTTACTAATCCATCTTTTATTTTATTTAATTATTTTCTTATCTCTTTAATCGCAAGTATTAGTTTCTTTTATAATATTAATAAACGATATTCATATATCATACGCTTAAAATTAAAAAAGGAATATCTGATTTATTTACTAAAAAATATTTGGATAATAAATATCTTTATTTTTATTATAATCACTCTTAGTTGTTTAATATTACTAAATCTATTTGGAAATAATTTTAGTCTATCGATGTTTGTTAACTACAATATCCCAAATATTATCTATATTATTTATATTTTAGTTCGACTATTACTTTTATGTGGTTTTTTATCAGTTATTAGTGTTTTGCTTTTATTATTAATTAATAATAAGATTGTTATTATTGCTAATTTATTGTTATATGGGATGATTAAAGAACAACCAATTCGTTTTAATTTAAGGACAAGCTTAATGGATTTTACTTTTTGGATAGGAAATTATGTTATTCCAGATATATATAGCTCATTTTTGCTAGATATATGTTGCACAAGCCTATTTTTAGTTATCATAACTATCATAACCATTATTATTTTTAATGTTGTTCTGAAAAATATGAAACAAGTGGGTGATTAGAATGTTTATAATGAAAAAAGATTTAAGTAAATTTTTTAAGAAAAATTATAAAATAATTTTATTTATATTATCAGTTATTACTATCTTTTGTATATACGCCAAAAAAAATTATTCAGATGTGAAAGAATTGTTTATGATTACATTAGGGTTAACAGTATACCCAAATAGTTTTCCTATTGATTATATTATTTTTGTTTTTCATATTGGTATTAATTTATATATTACCCTATATATATTTTATAGCCTATTTAAGAATGATATCGAAACAATATTTTTAAGATTACCTATCACTACATGGTTTCTATATAAGGAAATCTCTATTATGATTATATTATTTATTATTAAATTAGTTTTATATTTTATTACATCATTAATTAGCCAATATAAAAGCATTGGCAATATTATTAAATTTTTATTAATAGATAATCTGTTAACTTTTAATATTGGTTTATTAGCCCTATTATTATTAATGTTGTTATATAAAAACAAGATATTGTCAATTATAAGTTTAATAATAATTATAGCGATAATTACCATTTTTAAGATACCTTTAATAGTTTCAGGGTGTATGAATTTATGGATTTATTTCATTTTTATTTATATTTTAATATTTTTACTACTTACGAAACTTATCAAAAATCAATATATAACATTATTTGAAAGGAGTATAAAGAAATGCGAATAGATGTTAAAAATGTGACAAAAGCATTTAAGCAAATTACCATACTGGAAAATATAAATATGACATTTGAGAGTGGTAAGATATATGGGTTAATTGGGAGAAATGGTAGTGGAAAAAGCGTTTTCCTAAAAATGCTTTGTGGTTTTTATTCACCTACTAATGGCGAAATACTATTTGATAATATTAATTGTATAAAACAACAAATATTTCCTCCCAATACCAGAGCTTTAATTGAGAAGCCCGATTTTATATCGGATTTAAGCGGTTATGAAAATTTAGAACTTTTAGCAAAAATTCAAAATAAAATTGGTAGAGATGAAATTATTGAAGCTTTAAAGAAGGTAAATTTGTTAGAAGACATGGATAAAAAATTTAGTAAGTATTCATTAGGAATGAAACAAAAATTAGGCATTGCTCAAGTCTTGATGGAAAATCCTGAAGTTATGATTTTGGATGAACCATTTAATGGGATAGAGGATGATACGGTTGATTTTTTGAGGGACTTATTAATAAAGGAGAAAAAAAATGGTAAAATTATTATTTTAGCTACCCATATTAAAGACGACGTCTTAAAGATTGTCGATGAATTATATAAATTTGATAAAAAGAATGTAACAAAATTAGAAAATTTTAAGTAAATTGTTGATATTTATTCTAAAATATTAAGAAATATAAACAAAATAGCTTTTTATAAAAATACATTATGCTGTATTTTTTTATATATTAGGAAAGCAATCCAAAAAATGGAAAAGTATTGTACTATGAACATATATATATTATAATATTTTTATAAACAAAGTGATAGCATTATAATAAATATAGCTCATAAATTTAGAATAGTATTATTGCTAAAATTTTTAATGGCGGAATAATTGTCAAACTATCATAAAAAAATAGGCATATTTTTATAGGAGGACCATATGAGATGTATAAAGACGATTAAAGATGAAGAACTTGGATTTAATAGTATACCATTTAAAGAAGAATCAAGACGCTTTGGTTCAAGAGGAATTATATTAAATGACAATGATGAAATCGCCATGTTGTATATGAGGCATAAAGGCGTATATAAGTTAATTGGGGGCGGAATTGAAAAAGGAGAACAACCCCAAGATGCTTTTAAAAGAGAAGTTCTAGAAGAAACAGGATATAAGATAGAAATTGATGAATATATAGGAACCATCGACGAATTTAAATCCCAGATTAATTTTAAGCAAACTTCATATGTCTATATTTCTCATATAATAGAAAATATTGGTTATACAAATTTAACAGAACAAGAAATAGATTCAGGATCAGAACTTTTATGGCTTAATGTAGACAATGCTATAGAGGCAATTATAAATAGTGAAGAATCGCTAGAATATTTAGAATTAGAAGAAGCATATCATCTTAAATTTATAGTTAAAAGGGACTATGAGATATTGCGTTATTATAAGGATAATTATAGACATTTTTTAAAAAAATAGATGCTCTATTTTTATTGACTATTATGATTAAACTGGTTATAATAGCTACAAAAGGGTGATATTATGCATCTAATAAAAAATTTAATATATAATGAAAAGATTTTATTAAAAGATAATTTCCAATTTAAAACTTGCAATCAAGGACTTTATTTATCCAGACATACATGCCAAAATGATATAAATGATAGATATTATTTAAATATCAAATTATTAGAAGATAATAATTTGATTAATCAAGGGTATTTATATTTTTATATAGATTTTAATAAATTACAAAGTGAACTTATTGGTGTTGGTATTGAACCAGAATATAGGAATTATGGTCTTGCCTCATTGTTAATATCAAGTTGGATAAAATTATGTATAGAACAGGGGATTAATAATTTACAAACAATTCCAAAACAAAGAAAACCATTTTTATTGTATCTTTTAAAAAAGTATAGATTTGAACTTGAAAATACGGGAATTTATGAGACATCTTCAAGAATGGTTTATATTTGTCGAGAGAATGGGAGCAATGATAAATTAATTATGTTTAAAGATGAACGAGAAAAAAGATTATTTAATAATAGTAATATCATGAAAACTGATAATTACAGGATAATTGATACATTAACAGCTGATATAGAGATTGTTGATAAAGTAGTTTTGTATTTTCCATATTTTTTACAAGATAATGAATTTGCATATCAGAAATCATTGAGTATTTATAATAAACATAAGATATAAAAATATATTGAATAATGTTATTACAGATTGGTGAGTTTTCTAAAAAAAGCGGTACATCTATTAGGACATTACGATATTATGATAAAATAGATTTATTTACAGGATATATATAGTAATGAACAAATAAATGATTTAGGACTTATAAATAAATTAAAATCTATAGGTTTTTGTTTAGCCGAAATAAAAAATATTTGAATAAATTTAACAACGAAATTATGTTACAAAAGCAACAAGAACTGAAAGAACAATTAAAAAATTTAAATAAAAACATTAAGGAATTGGATTATTTACGAAGTCATATCATAAATGGGAAAATAATTGATAAATTGCCATCTGAATCGCATAAAATTAAATCACTATATAAGGAGGAAAATAGATGAAAGATACAAATTTGATTATTGGTAAAAAAAATACAGGAAAAACGAGGAATATATTATTTAAAGAGATAAATCAGTTAATAAGACAAAATGATAATTTACTAATTTATGATAATAGGGATGAATATTATCTAATGTTTTCAGAAAAATTAAAGGAAAACAATTATAATATTATTACGCTAAATTTACTTGATACTACAAAAACAAATGGCTATAACCCCCTTTTACTACCATATTTGTTATATAAGGAAAACACTATTGATAAAGCGATGGGTATGATAAATGATTTAGCACTCGAAATTTTTAAATCAGATAACTCAAATATAGATCCATTTTGGGAAAATATGAGTGCTAATTATTTTACAGGACTTGTTTTAATATTATTTAATGAAGCCAATAAAGAGGAAATTAATATTGGTAGTATACAAGTATTAATGAATCAAGGGGAGCTAAAACTAGATAATAGAACATATTTACAAAAATATTTGGAGGATATCGATGTTACAAACACAATTTATTCTTTATTATCACCAATAGTATTTGCACCATTTGATACAAAAGGAAGCATTATATCATTTGCTAAACAAAAATTAAATAATTATTTAATTCGTGAGCAATTATTAAATTTATTAAATACAAATGAGATAAATTTGCAAGAAATAAAGGAGAAAACTGCTATCTATATATTAGGAAACGAATCGATAAATCCTATTGCTAATATTTTTATTAATCAAATAATACAAAATGTTAATATTCCATTTACGTTTGTTTTAGACAATTTTGATTCTTTAAAAAGATTGTCTAATTTTGATTATTTAATTAAAAATGCTAGTTATCTTCATCATAAAGTATATGTGGCTATTCATAATGAAAGTGAATTTAAAGAAAAATATGGTAAATATGTAATAGATAATTTTGAGAATATTATTAATTTAAATGAAGATCTTAATTTATCACAGGAATCAATTGATTTAGAAATAATTGGTAATGGTTATATATATCCAAAATTAAAACTTCAAAAACATAAATATTTTAATTTTAAATTATTTATTGATAGTAATTAAAATTTAAAAGAATAAGATTTCCATCTTATTCTTTTTGATAATGATAGATAGGTAGTGTTTATCTATTTTAGCAATTATGTTAAAATAATTATAATTGAATTATTTGTAAATGAGAGGAGAAAATATATGCTGATTTATAAAAATACTTTTGACAATATAAAAACAAAAGATTTACAATTTTCGGTAGAAGATCAGTATTATGCTAACGCTAATGAGGCTATCGTAGTTGATGGTATTACTAGGGACCCAATTGGGCTTGATGATTTTAAAGTTTATTCCGCATCTGAATTTTTAAAATTTTATCCACGTCCTAGTGGTGCAGAACTAGCAGCCAAAAAAATTGTAGAAACATTCAAAAATAGTTCTGGTAGTCTTCAACAAAGATTAATAAAGTGTAATCAAATGGTGAAAGAGCTAAATATAAAAAGTATCTCTAGATGTGATTTTTTACAAAATGATTATTTTGGAGCGGTCGCATCTTGTATACAAATACAAAATAATATTTTAAACTACGGTTTTATTTGCGACTGTGGTATAATTGTCTACGACTATATGGGCAAAATTAAATTTCAAACTGAAGATGAAAAAGAACTTTATAGTGACTACTATATAAATAAAGCGATGAAAGAACTGGGTATCTCATGGAATTTGCCTGAAGCTAGAGTAATGGTGCGAAGGGATTTTAGAAATAATATAGATAATATTCAAGATGGTAGATGTGTTTCCTATGGAGCTCTTACAGGTGAAGAAAGTGCCAATAGATTTATAAGAACAGGTTCTATTAAATTAGATGAATCTGACATAGTTATTGTTTATAGTGATGGCTTTTCTAACTTTTTGCATACTACCGCCTTTATAGAACAAATATTAAATTTTGAAAAAGAAAAATTTGAACAATATGTAAATACGACTTCTATATCTGATTATGATAAATATGGTAAAGAAAAAACATTAGTCATTTTCAAAAATAATATATTAAATTAATAAATTTTATCTAAATATTATAAGGAGGATTAAAAATGGAATATCTGGATATTTATGATGAAGATGGAAATCACTTGGGACATGAAAGCAGAGATGTGGTTCATAGAGATGCTTTATGGCACAACACTGTCCATTGCTGGTTATATGATAAGGAAGGTAATATTTATTTTCAAATAAGTAAAGATGAACAAAAACTATATACAACAGCATCTGGTCATGTTAAAGCTGGCGAAACTATCAAGGAAGCATTTGGTAGAGAGGTAAAGGAAGAAATTGGAATTAATATTAACTATGATAAGGCAATTTTTGTGAATGTATATAAATTTATTATGGACAAGAATAAAAATGATGGTACTTTATTTAGAGATCGAGCATTCTCTAATATTTATGTTTGTGTTTTTGATGGCGAGAATAATAATTTTTCATTTGATGATAATGAATTATCGGGGTTAGTCAAAATTAATGCTAAAGAAACATTGAATATTTTAAAGAATGAAAAGGGAAAACTAAATGCCACAATTATTCAAAGTGAAAATAATGGTATTGTTGAGCATGAAAAACAAATTGAATTTAATGACTTTTTAGTTAATTATGGTGAAACAGCAATTAGCAAATATGGTGATGCATTAAGAAAAGTTATTGAGCTTACAAGTATTAATAATTAGTATGTGTTGTGTTAATTAAGCAAAAGTATTATAATGTAATAAAGTGGGTGTATTATGGATTTTAGAATATATTTTATGCTTTTTATTGTGTACGCATTAATTGGTTGGATTGTAGAAGTAGTGGGAATTTTAATCCAAGAAAAAAAGTTTGTCAATCGAGGTTTTTTAATTGGCCCATATTGTCCAATATATGGTGTTGGCGGAATAACGATTATTCTCTTATTAAATAAATATATGGAAGACCCAATTATTTTATTTGTTATGGCTATTGTTATATGTTCGTTGCTAGAATATTTTACAAGTTATATAATGGAAAAATTATTTAAAACCAGATGGTGGGATTATTCTAATTTTAAATTTAATATTAATGGGCGTATCTGTTTAGAAACAATGTGGGCTTTTGGAGCTTTAGCATGCTTTGTGATATATGTAATTAATCCTCCTTTAATTAATCTTTTAAAATCGTTGCCCAATATTGTTTTTAGCATAATTTCCTATTCAATAATGGTACTATTTTTAGTAGATAACATTATTTCATTTAAGATAATTTCAAATGTAAAAGTAACAGCTAAAAATGTAAAGAAAGATAATACTGAAGAGATGACAAGATATGTTCGAGATGCGCTAAGCAAAAAATCATTGTTAAATAAACGTCTAATTAATGCATTTCCTAATTTACAGGCATGTATAAAAAATATAAAAAATGGTCTAAAAAGAGGACTAAATAATAATGGGAAAAAGAAATAATTGTCATCAATTATTCTTTTTTTTTACTTATTTTGGTATAATAAGTTAAGAATGATTGGTGAGGTATATGAAATTTATTTCAATAATTGTTGGTATTATCTTTTTTGTAATGCTTATTAAGGGATCAGTTGAAAATGGTCCTTGGACTATCTTAGTTTTATCGTTCATTATCGCAAGTATGATAAAAGATAAAAAGAAAAAAAGACGAAAGAAGTCAAAAACAAAAAAAATGCCTAATAAACGAACTAATTCTATAGAAAAGATAAACAATATTAAATTTAAGGATATGGAATTAAATCCTAGTGATTATAAAAATTCTTATACAGCAGAACCAATAAATCAAACGGAGCAATTTTTAAAGGATAAAAAAGTTTTAAGCCAAATAAGGCAAATGAAAACTATGTCTATAAGTAACCTTAATACTACATCTACACAAGAAAAGGCGTCTAAACTATTTTATCTTCAAGGGACATTTGTTGACGATCTTACTGATAACTATAATATAAATATTCCTTGCGAATTTCATACACCGACTTATAATTCGCTAAATATTTATCAATTAAGAAGCTACTTTTCATGGCGAACTTTTATAAGAGAAGGTGATTTTAGGCCAACCGAAATTAGCTATATATACTTGTATATTTATGAATTGCTTAATGGTATAGGGATAAATAATAGTATTGATGGTTTAAACAAATTATTAGAAATTTGGCATTACTATAGAAAATATGCCTCAAAGATGGATTTATATTTACCTAATTGGCTTAAAGATTATTACATAATTAATGATATAAAGATTCCTTATCAAGATTTAGAAGTTGAATATCCAATTAAACCGAAAAATGCTCAAGCATTAATTAATGAAATAATACTTGGCAATTATGAAAATAAATTAAAATTTTATGATTGTGAATCTGAATACCATATCCTAAAAAGTAAAATAATGGAACATAAATATAGTTTTATTATTGAAATGGTTATTCCTACTATTTTTGCCAATTTGGATAAGCATTTTAATATGTACGGTTATGCATTTAATGAAATTCTTTTTGGTAGTATTAAGCGAATTGATTGGGAGCCTTTTAAAGGCGCGATTTATTATCATAATCCTACTATTAGAGACTTTAATGTTTCTTTAAATGAAAATGAAAAATATTTTAAAATTCAAAATAAATATTATAAAGAGATTTTCGTTAAATCGTCATATTATAATTCGCTAATGGGATATATTTTGAAAAATATTGATATAACCCTTCGTGAATGCTTTAAGATGTCCAGAAATTTGAAAATAAATAATAATATGCTCGATGATGTTTTTAAAAACGATAAAAAACTATATGAATTTTTAACAAATGGAAAAATTATCGATATCATAAATATAACAATAAAAAAATATTTAATTGAGAATAAAACAGAGATTAATAATATTATTACTGAACAAAGGAAAAAAAATATTATTATAGATTCGAATAAATTTAATAATATTAGAGAGTCATCAAACCGTGTTCAAGAAAAATTAATTATTGAAGAAGAGGGAGAAATAAAATCGATATTTAAAGAGCCCGAAGAAATTGTTAATGGATCAAATGATATTTTTGAAAATTTAATCGCTAGTTTAAATAAAGCTGAATTAGAATTCGTCAAAAAAATAGTTGCTTTAGATAATAGAGATAATTTAATTAATTATTGTAAAGAAAATAATATACTATATGAAGTTATGCTTGAAAATATTAATAGTAAGGCTCTAGAAACGATTGGTGACAATTTAATTGAAGATTATGGTGATGAAATAATTATATATGCTGAATATATCGAATCGGTAAGCCAAGAATTAGGAGGTAATTAAAATGGGAGAAGTTGTACCTAAAAGAATAGCAACCATGCTTATGAATGCTTTAAAAGGAGGCGTTGTGCCAAGAACGGGATTAGGATATATTGCGGTAGGACGTGAAAATGAAATTAACGCTTTATTAAATGATGTATCAATTATTGAAGATGGTGGAGCAACATTTCGTTTTGTTGTTGGTAAATATGGTAGTGGCAAAAGTTTTTTATTACAAACAATTAGATCACATGTTATGGAAAAAGGTTTTGTGGTTATTGACGCTGACCTTTCACCAGATCGCCGATTAGTTGGAAATAAAGGTCAAGGTTTGGCAACCTACCAGGAATTAATTCAAAATATGTCGACAAAGACACGACCTGATGGCGGTGCTTTACCACTTATCTTAGAGCGTTGGATAGCTAGTGTTCAAAATGAGGTTTTAGAGGAATATCATATTACACCAAGTGATATTAAATTTAGTAGTTTGATGGAAACAAAAATATATGAAAAAACTAGTTGTATTGATGGTTTGGTTCATGGGTTTGAATTTGCTAAGGTCATAAATATTTATTTTAGCGGTTATTTAGATTCTAATGATGAACAGAAAAATAGAGCTTTAAAATGGCTTAGGGGAGAATATAATAATAAAACTGAAGCTAAAAATGAACTAGGCATTAATCTAATTATATCTGATGAAGATTGGTATGAATATATTAAAATATTTGCACAGTTTATGGTTATGGCTGGATATAAGGGTATGATGTTATTAATTGATGAATTAGTTAATATCTATAAAATCCCTAATCAAATAGCTAGACAGTATAATTATGAAAAAATTTTAACTTTATATAATGATACTTTACAAGGTAAGGCTAAATATTTGGGGATTATTATGAGTGGTACTATTCAATGTGTTGAAGATACTAAAAGAGGAATTTTTAGTTATGAGGCTTTAAAGTCTCGTTTAGAGGATAGTCGTTTTGCCAATAATTCATGCCGTGATTTTTTGGCTCCAATTATTAGATTAGAAGCCCTAACACCTGAAGAGATGACTATCTTGGTAGAAAAATTAACTAATATTCATTGTGATTTATATAATTATCAAACTTCTATTACGGAACAGGATATGATAGAATTTATTAAAGCGGAATATGCGAGAATTGGTGCTGATAGCCATATTACACCAAGAGAAGTAATTAGAGATTATATAGAGTTATTAAATACTTTGTATCAATATCCTGATAAAAAACTATTAGAAATTATCAATGGTGAAGATTTTAAATATTCTATTTCTACAACTAATGATGAAGAGATTAACATGGAATTTGCGGATTTTGAATTATGAAAACTAATACTTTTTCTAAGTTAGCGCCATTCATTCAAGATTATATTTATAAAAATAATTGGACTGATTTAAGAGATATCCAAGTTGCTAGCTGTGATGTTATCTTTAATAGTGATGCCAATTTATTATTAACTTCATCAACGGCGTCTGGAAAAACAGAGGCAGCCTTTTTGCCCGTCCTTACCGATATATATAATAATCCAGCAAAGTCTGTTAGCATTTTATATATTAGTCCTTTAAAAGCTTTAATTAACGATCAATTTACCAGACTAAAAGATCTTTTAGAAGAAGCAGAATTATCTGTTACTAAATGGCATGGAGATTCTAGTCAAAATAAAAAAGATAAAATTCTTATTAATCCCAATGGTATCATTCAAATAACACCTGAATCATTAGAAGCATTAATTATGAATAAACCAAATGATGTATATACAATTTTTAATGATTTAAGATATATTATAATTGATGAAGTTCATTACTTTATTGGAACTGAACGTGGTATTCAGTTGGAATCATGTCTTACCAGATTATCAAGAATTATAAATAAGATTCCAAGAAGAGTTGGGCTTTCTGCTACGCTTGGTGACTATAAAGAGGTCGAAAAATGGCTAAATAGTGGAACAAATCGTGAATGTATAACCCCAATTGTGGCTAGTGGTAAGCGAACTATTAGTTTAGCAATTGAAAGTTTTGATGATAAAGCAGACTTTTATAATTCATTATATACATCATCATTAAACCAAAAATGCATAATTTTTTCCAATTCTCGATCTAATGTTGAAGAAAATATTTCTTCATTAAAAGAAATAGCCAAAGAAAAAAAGACCGATGACATCTATTATACACATCATGGAAGCGTTAATACCTCTCTAAGGGAACAAACAGAAGATTTAATGAAAAATACGGATAAAAAAATTGTTACTGGTGCTACACTAACTTTAGAACTAGGTATTGATTTAGGAAATTTAGATAGAATTATTCAGACTTCGACGCCATTTAGTGTTTCTAGTTTTGTTCAAAGGTTGGGGCGGACTGGAAGACGTGGCAATAAAGCAATTATGCAGTTTTTATTTGATAAAAGTGAAAAAGAAAAAAGTGAAAATTTTTATGAGAATATTGATTTTGATATTATTATGTGTATTGCTATTATTGAAATATATTTAAAAGAAAAATGGGTTGAACCAATGCTTATTCCTAAATATCCATATGAAATCTTGTATCATCAAACATTGAGTTATATAACATCAATCCAAAGTATTCAACCCAAAAAATTAGCTGAGTATATGCTTACTATTGATATATTTAAAGATATTACTAAAGAAGATTATAAAATGCTTTTAAATCATTTATTAGAAATAGGGCATTTAGCTCTTACAGATTCTCAGGAGCTAATAATTGGTAGTGATATTGATAAAATGATTAATAATTATAAATTTTTTTCAGTATTTCAAAATAAGTTAGAATATATTGTTTATGGTGATTCAAAACAAATAGGAACAATTACTGAAAGTATAAAAGTTGGCGAAAAATTAAAATTAGCTGGTCGAACTTGGGAAGTAACAAGTATTGATAATGATAAATTTAAAATATATACTAAATTAAGTAGCGGTACTTCTAATAATATTTGGAAATCAGATGCTGAAACTAATATTGATTTTAAAATAATTCATAAAATATATGAAATATTAAATGGTAATGAAGAATATATCTATTTGCAAGATAATGTAAAGTCATTATTAAAAACTAATCGTGAAATTTTTAGTAAAAATAAGTTAAATAATAAAATGCTAGTTTCTTGTGGTGATGATAAAATTATTTTTCCATGGCTTGGGACAAAATCTTTACTGACATTATCATATATTTTAAAGAGTGAAGGTATTAATAATAATATTTTAAAATGTAATGGGATACCTATAGGTTTAAAAATAGACAATTTAATAACAGAGATTTGGTTAAAAAAGATTGTCGAGAAAATATTAAATAATAAAATTACAATTGATGAAATTAAACTAAATGATTTTAATATAAATAAAAAATATAGTGAATTTATTCCTGATGAACTAAAAGAAAAGGAATTTAGATATGACTATCTAGATTTAGAAAAATTAAAAGAAGAAATAAATCTTTAAGGCAACTTAAAGATTTAATTATTATTGAAAAGATATATGTTTAATAGTGTAAAATGCATTAATATTTGAAGTAAAACCATTGATATAAAATATTTTTAATGATAAAATATAGCGAGTTAGAAGTGGTGAATTTATGATGTATATTCCAAAAATTGTTGGCCCATGTAACGGTTCAAAAAAAGCCATAGATATAATATACAATTTATATGAACGTGAAAGAAAGAAAAAAAATCCTAAACGAATTGTTATATATAAAGAAATTCTTCATAATAAAAATATAATCGAAGATCTAAAAAATAAAAAGATAGAATGCATTAATTCATTACAAGAAATAGATAAAAATACTATTGTCATAATACGGGCTCATGGTGAAAGTGAGGATATATATAATTATTTAAAAGAAAATGTGATTGAGTATTATGATGCCACTTGTGTTAATGTTTTACAAACACATGATATTATCTGCCAAAAATATTACCAAAACTATGATATTGTTATAATTGGCGAAAAGTTAAAAGATGGTGGCTATCATCTAGAAGTCATGGGTTCAAACGGCTGGTGTCAATATAATGCCAAAATAATTTCTAATTTATTTGAAGTTGACAATTTGGATATTGTCAAAAATGATATCTTAGTTGTTTGTCAAACAACATTTAATGAAAATGATGCATTATTAATTGCAGACAAAATAAAGAAAATATATCATAAAAAAAATATTGAATTTATTAATACAACTTGTAAAGGACCCAAATTAATTCAAAAATATGCTTTAGAAATTGCCAAAAAATGTGACTACATGGTTATAATTGGTGGCAAAAATAGTCATAATACAAATGAATTATATAAGCTTTGTAATGAGGTAACACCGAGTATTAAAATATTCAATTTGGGCGAGTTATATGAATGGCTAAATAAAACCGATATTAATGAATCTACCAATATTGGAATAACAGGTGGGGCTTCTGTACAAGAGAAAGAAATTCAAGAATGTAGGCAACTCATAGAATTTTATCTTTTTTATAAAAAGGAAAAAGCTATTATAGAAAAATATATTAATGACTATAATAAAAAATTTTTAGATAAAAAAGATAATTCAATAGTCCAGGACGCAATAAAAAAATTTATTAAGGTCAATACATCAGGCAAATATTTGCGTTCCATTTTATTAAGTTTAGGATATAAAATTGCAAGTGGCCAAAATGATGATTTTTATATTCCATTAGCAATGGCATGCGAAACTTTTCAAACATCGATTTTAATTCATGATGATATTATTGATAACGCTACTAAAAGACGTGGTATGGATACTATTCCCACAGTCTACAAACATCAGTTTAAAAGTAAAAATGGTAAGAAAAGTAATATTGTTGCAAATTCACTTGGCATTTGTATTGGTGATTTAGGATTATATTTAGCTAATGATATTATTTTAAAGAATTATCAACATAATGCCAATTTATGTAAAATATTAGAATACTATAATAAAGTAATTGTTAATACCATCAAAGGAGAAATTATTGATGTAAAATTACCTTATAATCTACAATATGAAAAGGTTAAGACTTGCAAAGAATCGGATATAATGGAAATGTATTATTTAAAAACAGCTTGGTATACAACAATTGGCCCCTTTTGTTTAGGATGCCTATTAGCTGATAATAATAGAATAGAAATAGACGAATATGAGATTATATTTAAAAACTTGGGGGTTGCTTTTCAAATAAAAGATGATATAATTGGTATTTATGGTGACTCAAATTATATAGGGAAACCGACTAATTCAGATATCAGTGAATTCAAGCAAACAATCCTTTATTCTTATGTTTATAATCATAAAGGAAAATATTTGAAAAATTTACATAAGTTTTATGGCAAAGCCAATGTCACAGAAAGTGATGTTGAGGAGGTCAAAAAAATTTTTATTGAATCTGGTGCTTTAGAATATGCTAGAGAAAAAATGGATAATTTATTTGATGAAAGTATTAAGCAAATAAAAAAGTTTAATAATTTAGGTAAATATCAAAATATTCTTTTAGGATTGATTAATTATCTTAGAATTAGACAAAAATAAATAAGGAAGTGTATTTATGGGAAAAAAGCGTAAAAAAAATAATTATAATCAAAATAATTGCAATTATAATCAAAAAAAGGAAATATCATCACCAAAAAAAGATATATCTTTAAAGCAAAATTTTACTTCAAATGATGTTGAAATACAGAAAAATTTGCAACAGAAAAATCCAAATAAGAATTTGGATAAACAATTTAAAAACAGCGAAAAAAGTGCGATAGAATTATCTAAAAATACTACTTTAGATAATAAATTAATTTTAGAAGAAAATAAAAAAAATGATATTGAGAAAATTTTTGATGTAAATAAAAATAAGACGATTGCCAAAAAAACAAATGGTAGTATAGGTTTAATAATTTTTTTGATATTAGTTATTATATGTCTAATTGCTATACTATTAATTAATATGAATAACCCTAAGCAAGGTGATTGCCAAATTGATGAATGCCCTATTGAAAATAATAATCCAAAAGATGATGATAAAAATAATAATTCTAAAGAAGAAACATATTTATTTTTAGGAGATTCTATTTTCTATCAATATAATACTGGTGATTATTTTAGAGATTACAATACTATTAATACTGGTGTAAATGGCATAACTGCTTTAAAAACTTTAGAAAGATTAGAAGAAAGTGTGTATCAATATAATCCAACGACTATTTTTATTTTGTTAGGTACTAATGATTTATATTATGATTATACACCAGAAGAGACATTTGAACATTTAAAACAATTAATAGATAAAATCCATTTAGATAAACCAGAAATTACTATCAATGTTCTTTCAATTCTCCCAATTAATAAATCAGATAATCCTAAGGTTTCAAAAGAGGCTAATGGTAATAAGACCAACGAACAAATTAATCAAGTTAATGATAATTTATATAAATATTGTAAAGACAATAAATTAAATTATATTAATGTTCACGATTTATTACTCGATAGTAATAATGAATTAAATTTGGCTTATTCCTATGAAGGTTTACATATAACAGAATTAGGTTATCATCATATTACAATGGAACTATTGAAATATATGCAAAAATAGGCTAAAATAATAGTAATTAAAAAATGGAGGATATATGAAAAAAATATTAAAGAATTTGTCCCTAATTGTTATCGTTTTAACCTTGTTTTTAGCTGGTTGTCAAAAGAAAGAAGTCGTGAAGGACGATAAAACAAATGTTGAAAATACAACACCACTTTTTTATAGAATAAGTAAAGAAGACTCTGATATTAATATTTATTTACTTGGTTCAATTCATGCAGCTGATAAGGGTATTTATCCCTTGAATGATACTATAATGTCTTCATACAATAAAAGTGACTATTTAGCTGTTGAAGTTGATACAGTTGCTTTAACAAGTGATTTTGATTTGCAAGTTTCACTAGCTCAGAAAATGCTTTATACAGATGGAACTACAATAAAAGATCATATTGGAGAAGAATTGTATACCAAAATGGTTGCTAAATTAAAAGAAAAAGGCTCATACAATTCTATGTATGATAATTATAAGCCAGCTTTTTTTGAGTCATTATTTGAAAACGCAATTATTGTTGATGCTGATATGGATGCTAATGCAGGAATCGATATGCATTTTTTGAAACTTGCTAAAAAAGAAAATAAAAATATCCTTGAAATTGAAACAGCTGCATCTCAATATGATTTACTATTAAATAATCCTATTGAATTAGACAAAATGATGCTTGAAGGCTATGTTGAAAGTTATGATGAAAGCATTTCAGAGATGAAGGATTTATATAATGCATGGAAAAAAGGGGATGCAAACGAATTAGAACAAAAATTAATGCCTACATCTAGTGAAGGTTTATCACAAACGGAAATAGAGATGATAGAAAATTACAATAATACTTTAATCAATAAGCGAAATTATATTATGACTGATGCTCTAGAAAAATATTATGCTGAAGAAAAAAATGTATTTTGTGTTGTTGGTGTAGGTCATGTTGTTGGTGACCAAGGAATTATATTCTTAATGGAACAAAGAGGATATAATGTCGAGAAGTTAAACTAATATGAAAAAAATAATATCTGTTTTATCACTATTATTGATTTTATTAACTTGTGGGTGTCATAAAGAATTACAAACCGAAAAGAACGACTTAGTAAGTTATAACGGCAACTTGCAAGTCAACGGTATAAATTTACAAAATCAATACGGCGAAAACTTTCGTCTAAAAGGCATTAGTTCTCATAACCTTTATTGGTTTGGGGACTTAATTAGTTATGATACTTTAAAAGAACTACGTGATAATTGGAATATAAATGTATTTAGAATTGCTATGTATACAGAAGAAGAAGGATACATTAACAATAATAATATAAAATACAAAGTAGTTAATATCATTAATGCTGCCATTAAACTTGATATGTATGTCATTGTTGACTGGCATATTTTATCTGATAATGACCCTAATATTTATATAGAAGAGGCCAAAGAATTTTTCAGCGAAATAGCTACATTATACAAAGATAAGCCAAATATTATTTACGAGATATGTAATGAGCCTAATGGGGAAGATATTACTTGGAACAATGATATTAAGCCATATGCTGAAACGCTTATTTCTACAATTAGAGAAATTGATGAAGACGCAATAATTATTGTTGGCACACCAAATTATTGTCAAGATTTTGATGAAGTTGTTACCAACCCAGTATATTATAAAAATATTATGTATGCTCTTCACTTTTATACAGGAACACATAAAGATAAATTAATTGAGCATATAAGATTTGTTTTAGGGGCTAATATTCCGATATTTGTAAGTGAATGGGGGACAAGTACAGCTAATGGAAATGATGGTGTCTTTTTTGAGGAATCAAATAAATGGCTTGAATTTTTAGATATATATAATATTAGTTGGATAAATTGGTCGCTAAGTGATAAAAATGAAAGTTCGGCAATTCTTCAACCTGACACAGGAATTTTAGGAATATTTGATGACAACTATTTATCAACTAGTGGTAAATATATTAAAAACAAGTTAAAAAAGAAATCATAATAATTTAAGATACACAATCGTGTATTTTTTTCTATATTAACATATGATATATTATCGTGTATAAATATGAAATAAAAATAGATATATTTACACGAAATTTTTAGAGTGTTATAATAATTATAAATACTGGGGGGTATACGATGTTACGAGTATCTCAAATCGATCGGCTAAAATTTGAAAAATCTTTAGCTAGTGGCTATATTGACTACTTTAATACTGGTAAGTATTATGAGTTTTTAATAGATAATGATTTGCTAGCTTATGATGATGCGATTAATTGCTTTAAAAATAAAGGCTATACAAATGCTAAGAAATTTAGATTGGTCTTATCCAAGAGTTTGAAAAACAAATATTCAAATATTGTAAATCCTAATTTATTATGTAAAATGACATCACTTATCAATCCTAAAGAGATTGACAAACATGATAAAGAAAATATTGAAGATGATAAATTAAATGTCATCGCACTAATAGGTTTTCTTTATTTTGAAGAAATCGATAGTAGTTTAGATTTAGAAAGCTTTATGGACAAATTTGCTATCCTAAAATATTTTGCACAACAACAATTATATAATAATCAAAATAGATTAGAAATAAGTATTAATGATTATCAGTATTTAAAAAATTATCCTAAACTTTTTTGTAATACTACTGAAAATAAACTTATGTATAAATCAAAAGAAGACATAGTAAATATTATTGATAAGATAAGGCAAGTGACGGCTGTTACCGCCTTTAGTGAAGCTTGTTCTATTTATGAACAACAAATTTTTGGTAATTCATACAAAAAGATATAGATTATGGCTCTATATCTTTTAATTTATTATCTAATATTGAATAAAGATAAATATTAACTCTTTTCTTTGCTTTTTTTTCAATATAATCTTTATATCCTAACAATTGCTTATGATAAGCTATATCATCAATATTTTTAAATTTATAATCAATTATATCAATATAATCATCACGTTCAATCATTAAGTCAATTATCCCATGTCTCTTTATTCCGTCACAAATTTCCATAAATTCATACTCTTTATAAATAGTAGCCTTATCTAAATTATTAAAAATATCTAAATTAAGAAAATTTATAATATGTTGCTTATAAAAACTATCTATTTCATAATTATCTATATCTTTCTTTTTAAAATCAATGTTTTCTAATATATAATGTAAATAAGTACCCATGTGCATTTTCTTCTGTTCTTGTTTAGAAATAAAATGTGTATTTACCTTTGAATAAGTATCTTTTTTTTCTATCGCTTTATTAATTCTTAATTCAGTCATCATAAGTGGTTCTTTATTGGTTATAAATTTATTTAAATCAGTTATTTTTTTATTTAAATTATACCCATGTGAAAGATAAATGCTATTAAAATCAATTAATTTTTGATAAGGTCTTAAATCATCATTTAAAAAATTCAACATATCTAAAAATGAACGGAATTTTATTTTATCCTTTTTTATTAAACAATTATCATTTAACTCAGCTACTAAAATCATTTGTTCTTTAGCTCTTGTTAATGCAACATAAAACAATCTAATTTTCTCGGATATTTCTTCCTCTATATACTTATTTTTTAATAGATACTTAAAAATAGTTTTACCAATTCCTTCTTTAAAATAAGGTGTAATAATTCCATAATCTTTATCAAATAGAAATTTTTCATTTAAGTCTCTTAAATTAAATTCTTTATATAATAAAGGGAAATAGCACAAACTAAATTCTAATCCCTTAGAGGCATGAATCGTCATTATTTGAACACTGTTAGGACTTTCTTTAGAAAGAGAAAATCTAATATTATAATCATTTTTAATTAATTCATTTAAATAATTACTAAATTTCTCAATTGTGAAGCCTAATCCATCTAAATTGTTAGCTAAATCACATAAATAATCAATTCTAATCATTCTATTTTGAACATAACCTAATTTAATCAAATTGTCAAAGAAATTAAAACTGCTTAATATCTCATTTATCAACATACTATTTGTATAAGTATCTAGATGTTTACTTAAAACTCTTAATTTTATATATAAATCATTATCCATAAAATTATCATTGTTAAACATCTCAAAAATAACATCATCAGTATATGCCACAACAAAGCTACGAGCAATACTTGTAAATAAATATTTAAATTCAGTATCAAAAACATTATCTCTAATTTTAATTATTAACTTAATAATATTTTTAATAACGACTATTTCTGTTCCACTATTTAAATTTTCGTCTTTATAAATTGTTAAAGGAATTTTCATAAACTCAAATATTTTTTTAAATAAATCAAAATTAGTTGCTCGATCAACTAAGATAGCAAAATCTTTGAATGTGCAGTCCCTTAACATAGAAGTTTCTTTATCAACAACTTGATATTTATTTTTTAGTTTATATAGAATGTCATTAGCTATGATGAATACTTCTAATTCATCTTTAGTAAATCCCATATCCTTATCATAATTATAATTTAAAATATTCATATTATAATTTTTATTACCTAACATTTTATCATAATTTTTATTACCATAGACCATCTCATGACCATTATTATAATTAGCCCCACCTAATGACGCTGTCATTAATTTTGAAAAGAGTAAATTTATATTATTTAGGACTTCTTCTCTAGAACGGAAGTTTTTATTTAAGTCTATTTTAAGACTAAATTTATCTTTAGAATAGTTATCATATTTTCTTTTAAATAAATATGGATTAGCATTTCTAAAACGATAAATTGATTGCTTTATATCACCGACCATATAGACATTATTATCGCTAATTAAAGCAATTATTTTCTCTTGTATATCATTGGTATCTTGATACTCATCAATCATAATTTCTTGGTATTGCTTTTTAATTTCTAAACAAATATCTGGATTATTTTCTAAAATATTTATAAGTAACATTGATATATCATTAAATTCAAAAAGATTATATGTTCTTTTATAAATATCTAATTCTTTATCTAATCTTAAAATAATTTTAATAATGATTTTAGTATAATCTTCTGTTGACAAAATAGATTCTCTAATTTCTTCTATATTATCATATATACTAATTTCTTGAATATCTTTTATTATTTCACTAATATTTTCTTTTAGATATTTTAAATCGCCATCGCTATTTTTAGGTAAATTAGCAAGCCTCAATTGTAAATTTTGTTTTATTTCATCATAATTATGAGCTTCCAATAGAGGAGATAAAGTTTCATTTAATTTTATATAATAATCATAATCAATATTAGAGATATCTTCTAAGTAATTAGATATTTGGCCATTTTTAGATATAATTAAATCCTCAAATATTTTAATACTTTTATTAATATAATCATCTTTAAAAAACTTATTTATATAATTATCTAAATAGTCTTTTTTATTTATTAATAAGCTAACATTATGATAAATCGACAAAATACCGGTTTTTAAGTCATTATCATCTTTAACACAAAAATCATTAACCAATTTGATAAAATTAGGCTCTTTATCTTTATATAAGTCTTCAAAAATGTTTTCTATAATTTCTTTACTTTGTAAGAAAATTAAGCTATCATCGGCAATGTCAATATGCTTTGGGAGATTTAATAAATAATGATATTTTTTTAAAATAGAAAGGGCAAAACTATCGAATGTGGTAATATAAGCTTGATTGATTAATGTTAATTGTTTTTTTAATTCAGGATATCCTTTAAGAGCTTTTCTAATTCTTTCACGCATTTCATTAGCCGCTTTATTTGTAAATGTCAAAATTAATAATTCATTAATATTAACGCCAGCTTTTATTTTCCGAATGACTCTTTCAGTTAAGACGGCCGTTTTACCACTACCAGCCCCGGCACTTACAATAATTGATTTTTTATCTTCATTTATGGCCGTTAATTGCTCACTAGTCCATTTCATTTTTTTCACCTTCTAAAAATTCTAGGTTTTTATATTCTATTAAATTTACAATATCATCATCTGTCATGAAACATAACTCTTTATATTTACAGTATTGACAACCAATTAAATTTTTAATACCGATTTTTTTGGGATTGATAAAAAATTCTCTATTCAAAATTTTATCTCGGGCTTCCGTAACTTTTTTATCAACTATCTTAAGCAATCTATCGAGCATCTCTTGACTAAAAATTTTACTATTGGCATGAAAACCTTTAGAACAAAGTCTTAATCCTTTAATTAATTTACTATCTTGATAACTATTATCAAATTGTTTTAGAATAACCTCATTATCGATACTATAACCTTGTAATTTTAGATTTTCTGATTTTAAAGTCAGATAATCTTTTTTTGGCGTAATATTAATTTCTTTATTTAAAATTTTCTGAAGATAAATACCTACTAATTTAGGATTTTCAAACGCTTCCATTTTGGAACATAAATATGCATAAATACATAATTGCATTTCTAAACCATAAATAATATTATTTAAATTAAGGCTAGGATTACCAGTCTTATAATCAATTATAGAAATTAATGTTTGTTCATTATCTTTTTTATACATTATTTTGTCAATAATACCCTTAAAAACAACTTCAAAATCATCAGTTGATAAATCAATTTCGCCTTTCTTTTCAAATAAATAATTTGTTAAAGATGTATATTGCTCTTGTTCCTTAATAGTATTAATAATAAAATCTAATTCTCTTTTTAATTTCTGAATAAAAAATTCTTCTTTATAGCTAGATACTTGATAATTATCATTTATATATTGGTTAAAACTTGTTTCAAAATTAAAGTTATCATTATACATTATAGATAATATATAATGAAAAAGTTTGCCTATAAATAAAGTAAAATCATTATCGAACATACTTAGTTTTAATACATTTTCGCAATAATATCGAAAACCGCAACGATAAAAATTATCAATGGTTGAATAAGATAATGAAAGTTTTCTTTTCTGATAATTTTTGAATGCTTCTTCTTTAATTATCGTATATTGATTATTATATTTTTTATAGGGTAGATTAGAAAATGTATTATAAAGAACTGGCAAATTATGATTTGCTACTCCGTATTTTAAATATTCATCAATGTATTTAGCCAGAATCAGCTGATCATTTAATTTTGAATAATGAAAATTTTGTTTTGGATTTTTCACAATTTGAAATCCCTGATTGTCAATAACTTCTGATTTATAATAAACATTAAATGGCGTTTTTAATTTATATGAAATACTTAAATTTTTAATTTTGCTGATTTTTTCAATTAAGCATCTATATGAAATTTCATTTTTTTCTGATGTTACTTCAAGATTAAGCAATTTTTTTAAGGCATCATCTAAATATTCATCATCTTTATATACAAGTGGATAATTATTTTGATTAAAACCAACTATAAAAATAAATTCATCATCATTAAATATGTTATTTTCTAATGGGACAAATTCAATTTTTTGTTCAAGATTTTCATAGGCAATTTTTGTTCTCTTAAATTCTTCAATTAACAGATTTTCGATTTGTTTAAAATTATCACACCAATTATATTTATTGCAAATTTGAACGATTTGATTATACTCTATAAGAGCTAATTCGTCGTTATTATCTAAGGTTTCTTTTAGGCTATTTAATGTTTCTTCAATATTTTCGCTTAAAAAATTAAAAAAATCGGCAACCATTTTTGTTGAAATAAGATAATCTGTCATTAAATTGAATGGAATTTTAAATATTGTAAAGGTACGTTTAATAATACTTAAATATTCACTACTAGGATTGATAATTTTTATTTTGTTAATATCTGTGCCATCTGTAATAAGTTTACAAATTTGGCAAGCTAAAAAATTTACTTCATCCTCGATATTTTCAAATTCATAAATATCATGATTATAATTAGTCTGCTTAAAAGGAATTATTTCAAAATTTAAATCAGCAAGCATATTGTTAAAAAATTTGTCTATCCAATCAAATCCATAAACGTATATCTTTCTTTTCGTTACATTAATTTTAAAGAAGGGGTCTATAATTAATAAGTTAGCAGTTATTAATTCTTGCTTTATCTCAACTAAAAGGTCTAGTTTTGGATTTTCATAATTTTTAGAATTAATATAATATAAATTATTTATAATATCTAAACAAAAGTCATAAGAGAAATGATATTTTTGCATTAAAAAATATATAGTTTCTGTTGTATAATCAAAGTAATATTTCTTTTTAAAATCATCTAAACTCATTAACTTAATATTAGTAAGTTTTTTGCTTTCATTTAACTTTAATAATACTTTTTCTTTTAATTGGTTTGGTATAATAATAATTGAATTATTTTCTAAATTTTGAAAATCCATATAACCACCTAAATTATTATAACATATTCATCCTTAATTTTAATTAATTTATAGTAAAATTAAAGAAGAATTTAATTTATGACATATCACTTTTTAACTATAAACGATTTGACAAAATTAATATTTTACGTTATTATATGCTTTAAAGTTTAGTTCATTAAATGAGCAAGGAGGAAAAAATGGAAAATATAAAACCAAAGCCTTTTTTAAAAAGACTTAGTGAAGAACAATTAAAAGAGTTGATAATGTTATGTGGTAAGAAAGAAAATATAAGCGAATTTAAAAAAATTCCAAGTTTAGATTATATAAATTTGCAACTTCCTACCAAAAAAGAGGAATGGGATTTAGGAGAATATTTATATATTAATGTGCATATAGGACAAGACTTACCATTATTTCAAGAATATCAATTAAATGATTTTGAAATGTTAGAATGTAGTGGTTACTCTAAGGTAAAATATAATGAATTACTACGTGAGTATTTAACAATTCAATTTGGCGAAGAATATATTGAGTATTTGTTTAATAAACACGTTAGTGATGCGACAGAAGAAAAAGAAACATTAACTATCTATTATCAAGAACATAAAGAGGAGTTATTAACTTCAAACAAAGTTTATCGAAAGAGTACTTTTAATAAGTAATTATATTATTTATGACTTTAAATCGGAGAGAGTAAAAATCTCTGATTTTTAATTGATTTCCAAATGTTTGTATGATAAAATTAAATTAGAATGGAAGGTTGATATTACATGAAATCAAAAAATGTTAGTATACCTAGACGTAATTATATAATTTTCTTTATAATGGTTGTATTTACTATCGCTTTAACACTCGTTTTTAGAAATTGGTATAATTTAAATAAGGATTTAAACAAAAAGAATACTATTATGTCAAAGTTTTTAGTTAGTGTTAATGAAGAAGAGTTTTCTAACTACATTATGGAAAATAACAATGTTTTAATTTATTTAGCTAGTAGTAAAGATGAAAGTTTAGAAGAGTTTGAGCTGCAGCTTAAAAATATGCTGATAAAATATAACTTACAAGAACAAATTATTTTTATAGATTTAAGTCAAGTTGATAATACTTTTTTTACAAGTTTAACAGAAAATTATTTTTCAGATAATTTAAAGAATATTAAATTGTCAAATTTTAATAATATTTTGATAATGGAAAATGGAAAAATTAACGCTATTTTATATACTAAGCAAACTAAAATAAATATTGAAGATGTTGATAAATTTTTTTATGATAGAGGAGTTATTGCACAAGCATGATAAATGTTGTTTTATTTGAACCAGAAATTCCAGGCAATACTGGAAATATTATGCGGACATGTGCTGGCACTGGAACAAAATTACACCTTATAAAACCATTAGGGTTTTCTTTAGAAGATAAATATATAAAGCGTTCTGGTGTTAATTATATTGATTATTGCGATTATACAGTTTATGAAAATTTCGAGGATTTTTTAAATAAAAATAAAGGAACTTATTATTTTTTAACGAGGTATGGCCATAAGCCACATGATTCATTCGACTATTCTAATGTTGACGAAAATATTTATTTAATTTTTGGCAAAGAAAGTACAGGTATTCCCAAAGAAATATTAAAAGAACATTTGGATTATTGTATGCGGATTCCAATGAATTCAAATATTAGAGCATTAAATTTATCTAATTCTGTTGCGATTATGGTTTATGAAGTGTTAAGGCAACAAAATTATCGAGATTTACTTAGAAATGAGCCATTTAAGGGCGAATATTATTTAGAAAGTTAGACTTGTTAAACGAAACGAATCGTGGTATTATATTGAAAGAATAAGAAAGGGTGCTTTTTATGGATATAAATGCTTTTATAGTTGATAACTTTATTATAATTGTAGTTATAGCTATTGTTTTAATTATGACAATTATCGGATTTATTGCTAAACAAACAGGGTTTGGGGGAAAGGTTTCATCGCGAAATCAACAAAATAATTTGGGTGATGATAGCGATATTGAACAATTAAACGAAATTGTTGAAAATTTTGATAATAGTAAAACTAACAATGAGGCATTAGATGCTTTGGATACAATAGCGCCAAATTTTAATGATGGTGGTTTAGTTATTGGTGATGTTAATCAAAATCCTGCTATAACTAATCAAGAGCTTGGTATATCGGAAGATTTATATGCACCATTTGGAGATGATACAAAATCTAAAGAGGTATCAATTGAAGATTTGAAAATTGAAGATGTAGAAGAGTCTGATGATTTTAATATCATTGACAAAGATAATCTAAATAATGAAACGGTTGATGAATTAGTCATTGAGGATGTTAATCCAACTACTGGGACTTTTGATAACCAAGAACTCGAAAATTTACAAATTGAAGATGTAAATGCAACAGAAAATTCTGATAGCGAGATTTCTCAATCAGTTGACCCTGTTGTAGAAGAAATCAATAATTTAGTTGATAATACTTTTGTAATTAATGATGGGACTTCCGATTTTGATAAAAATGAAATTGCTGAAGAAAAAAACGAAGAGCAGGAAAGCGAACCAGTATCAGAGCCTTCTAAAGTAGAACAATTTGATATTGGTGAAGGTGAACTTGCAGATGAAGAAACAAATGATTTTGAAATCGAAGCTACTACTAATCTAAAGTTAGACGAAATTAATGAGAAAATAAAAAATTTGAAATTAGAGGATTTAGATAATCAAAATTTAGATGATGATATAGAAGAAGTAAAAAAGGCAAAAAAGAAAAAAACAGTTAGTGTTAAAAGTGTTGATGAAATAAAAAAAGATTCGTCAAGGGGAAAAAATGAGAATATAGATGTTGTTGCAGACTTACCACTACCTAGTTTAAATGAAGTCGGTGATGATAAGGATATTAGTGAAGAAGACGATATTTGGAACTTTTAAAGGCTAAAAAATTATTTTTAGTTTTTTTCTTCTACAATTATCCAACAATAAAATTTAGACTTTTTAATTACTAAATTATACTCAATTAAAAAATATTGGTGTTTAGATTTATTCGTGATATAATATATACATAATATTGGAGGTATGACATGACAATAGATGGAATATTAGATTTACTAAAAAAATTATTAGATGTACTGATTGTTTGGCTAGTATTGTATTATATATTAAAAAATTTAAGAAGAAATGTTAAAATGGTTCTTTTATTTAAAGGCGTTTTAGTCATTTTGATTTTAAAAATAATTAGTGATATTTTAAATTTAACAACTATTGGTTATTTACTAGACTATGTAATTACGTGGGGACCATTAGCTTTAATTGTTATCTTTCAACCAGAGATTCGTAATGTCTTAGAACAATTAGGCCGTAGCCAACTTCTAGGCCGTCATAAAGTTTTAACAGTTGATGAACGTGAAAAAGTTGTTTATGAAATTACAAGTGCTATGGATCAACTTAGAAAAAACCGAATTGGAGCTTTAATGGTTATAGAAAGAGACCAAAGCCTTAATGAGTATATCTCTAAATCTAAAAAAATATATGCTGATATTTCTAGCGATTTATTAATTGCCATCTTTTTCCCAAATAATCCTCTTCATGATGGGGGGGTAATTATTCAAGGAGATAAAATTACTAGTGCAGGGGCTGTTTTCCCAACTAGTGACAATTTACGTATTAGCAAGAGGTTAGGAACTCGTCATAGGGCAGCCTTAGGCGTTGCTGAAGAAACAGATTGTATATCATTAATCGTCTCCGAGGAAACAGGAAGAGTTTCAATGGCTGTTAATTCTGAATTACATTATAACTTAACCATGGATGAATTAAAAATTCTCCTTTTAGAAGAATTAAGACCTAAAAAGGTTATTATACCTGATGATGAGGAGGAAACAAACAATGAAGAAAACAACTAATAGTAATATTTTTCATAAAATTGGTTCTTTCCTAGACAGAAAGATAATTATACCTATAACAAAATTAATTTTAAAAATAACTGAAAAATTTGATAAATCTAGCCGTAAATTTGAAAATTGGTTATCTAAAACAAGTACTCTACTTTTTATATCTTTGATTATTGCAATAATTGTTTTTGTTGTCGTTGACCAAAAAATGCTACTCTTTTCAGAGAGTTCAGCAGAATTATTGAAAAGTCAACCTGTTCAAGTAATTATGAATGAAGAAGCTTATGTTGTTGAAGGATTGCCTGAGACAGTTGATATAACTTTGATAGGACGTAAAGCGGATTTGTATTTTGCTAAACAGTCACCATCCCATGATGTTGTCGTTGATTTAACTGGTTTAAAACCAGGTACACATAGAGTAAATATTAAATATAACCAAGCTCTTGCGTCAATTGATTATAATGTAAATCCATCAACAGCAACAGTTATTATTTATCCTAAAATTTCTGAGACTAGGACGCTTACTTATGATTTATTAAATCAAGACAGTCTAGATAGTCGATTAGTAATTGATGATGTCTCTATTAGTACTGATAAAGTTGTCATTAAAGGTGCCGAATATCAACTAAAAAAAGTTGCTACAGTCAAAGCTTTAATTGATATTAACAATTTAGTCAAAAAAGAAGTCGGCGTCATTACTGTTAATGACATTCCATTAAAAGCTTATGATGAAAATGGTAATGTTGTAGATGTCGAAATTGTACCAGAAAAAATTAATGCTGATATTACCATTACATCCCCAAGTAAAGAATTACCTATCAAAGTCATCCCAGTCGGAACAGTATCATTTGGTAAAGCAATTAGTTCAATTGATACTAGTGAAACGAATGTAATCGTTTATGGTGATGAAGAAACTTTAAAATCACTTACATATATACCAGTTGAAATCGACGTTAATGATTTAAAGGGTAACAAGCAATACAAATTGGAACTTGAAAAACCAGTCGGTATTAGACATATGGATGTTAATAATATTACTGTTAATGTTGGATTAGATAACTCAACCTCAAAAGAATTAACTGGTGTGGATATTAAATACCGAAATTTGGCAGATGGTTATACAGTTCAAGGAATTAGTGCTAATGATACAACTGTATCTGTAACTTTAAAAGGTGTTGAGTCCGTTATTAAGAATATTAATAATGATGATGTAACTGCTTACTTAGATTTAACGGGTTATGGTGAAGGTGTTCACGAGGTCGAAGTTTTAGTTACAGGCGATGACGTAAAAGTTGAATATGTCGCTAAGACAATGAAAGTTAATATTAGAATAACAAAAAAATAAAAAAGCTTAAGCTTTTTTATTTTGACTCTATATGACTAAATAAAGTGTATATATTAATAATACCGGCAATACCTACAATCATATAGATTACACGCGTTAGCATACTGGTATCTCCGAAGAGATTGGATACTAAATTGAAATCAAAAAAACCGATTAATCCCCAATTTATTGCCCCAATAACAGTAAATATAAGAGCAATTTTCTGTAATGTTTCCATAAAATCTCCTTTCTATAAACTATTAATATAATTTACCAAAAAAAGAAATTTATTCATTCATAATTATAATATTTATTCCATATAATTAAATGAAATTAATTATGAGGTGAAAAGAATGAAAAAAATGTTTTTAGTAGGCATGTGTATACTTAGTATTTTCTTATTTTGTGGATGTGGTAAAAAAACAGAAAAGGATATTTTAAAAGAATTGACTAAAAAGATAGAAAATAGTAAAGGCTATCATATAGTTGGCGAATTAGAAATCATTAATTCTGAGTATGTATACGATTATGATGTGGATGTAGCATATAAAGATGGGGATTTTTTTAGAGTCAGTTTAAAAAATAAAACCAATAATCATGAACAAATAATTTTAAAAAATAAAGAAGGTGTCTATGTCCTTACGCCATCTTTAAATAAAAGTTTCAAATTCCAAAGCGATTGGCCTTACAATAATTCCCAAAGTTACTTATTCCAAACACTATTAAAGGATATTAAAAATGATGAAGAAAAGTTATTTGAATCAAATGATAACGAATATATTTATATAACAAGTGTTAATTATTCAAATAATAAAGATTTGAAAAAACAAAAAATATATATAGATAAAGATATTAATATAACTAGAGTAGAAGTCTTGACAGAATCTGATGAAGTAAAAATGAAAATGAATTTTAATAATGTTGATATGGATGCTAAATTCGATGATGATTACTTTGAATTGAAACAAAATATGACTGTATCGACAGCTGAAATAGAGGAAACGAAAACAACAAGCAAAATACAAGATATCATTTATCCTATGTATATACCAGAAAATACTTATTTAACAGGTCAAAATGTCGTAAATAAAGATGATGGAGAACGTGTTATTCTAACTTTCTCAGGTGAAAAGCCATTCATTTTTGTTCAAGAGACAATCAGTTATGAAAATGAAATAAGTACGATACCAGTTTATGGTGAACCGCTTATATTGACTGATACAATTGGTGCCTTATCTGATAATTCAGCTAGCTGGGTTAGTAATAATATTGAATATTATATTGTATCCGATTCTTTGTCACAAGAAGAATTGGTTAGCGTGGTTCAATCAGTTAGTGTAATGCCAGTTTCAAAATAGAATAGCCATATATTAGTATGGCTTTTATTTTTTATAAATATTAATTAAAGTGATTAATTTTTTTGATGATTACTATATTGTAATTGATTTTAAAAATAAAAACAGTTATAATGATGTTTAGGTGATATAATGAAAAAAAATAATAAAAGTAATAAAAATAATAATTCAGGAATGGAAATGGGTAATTTATTTAAAATAGTTTTAGTAATTTTAATAGTTTTTGGTGCCTTCTATATTTTTACATATTATTTGCAAAAAAATAAACAAATGACAAATGTCGAAAATAAACCAAATACAATTACAACTATACAATATGATGAAATATTAATTGGTAATCTCTTAAATCAAAAAGAAGATAATTATTATGTATTGATAGTTAATAAATCAGATTATAATGCTAGATATAAAGAATATTTATCAAAATTTAGTAGTAAAGGCAAATTTTATTATTCATTAATTGACAATGGATTAAATAAAAAATATATAACAAATACTAGTAATCTAATTGTGGATAATATCCAGGACTTAAAAGTTAGTCAGACTTCTTTGCTGAAAATAAATAATGGGAAGATAGTTGAAACATATGATGGCAATTCATCAGTAATGGAAGCCTTTATAAAAATAGGAAAATAATGTCGAAAGGGAAAAAATATGCAGAAAGATAAAAAAGTAGCAGAGGGAAAAACAGAACATGAGTTAGTTGACAAATCAAAAAGTGAAGTTTTTGGTTTAAAAGAATTAATCGGCATAATTATTATTACAGCTGTAGTTAGTTTTATAATGGGCTTTTCTATTAAACAAAATAATAGAACAAAATCTTTAAGTCGGTATGAAGAAGAATTGCTTTCTAATTATGAATATATTTTAGAGAATTATTATAAAAATATTGATGCTAGAGATTTAGTGGGTGTCGCAATAAGAGGCATGATAGATTATTTAGATGATCCTTATGCGGATTATATAAGCACTGATAATGTAGACAATTTTAACATTATCATTAAAGGGGAATATGAAGGAATTGGTATTCAAATTGGTCATAATGATAAAGATGAACCGACTATAACATATGTTTTTCCAAATTCATCAGCTGATATTAATGGACTTAAAATAGGGGATATATTAATAAAAGTAGGAGAGACAGAAGTCATAAATAAAAATTTGGATGAAATAAAAGACTTAGTTGGATCATTTGGCGATGATGAATTTAAAATAGTTTATAAAAGAATGAATGAGGAACATAATACTAAATTAAAACGTGGCAAAATAGCTATTGAAAGTGTAGAAAAGAAAATTTACAATAAAGATGATAAAAAAATAGGATATTTAAAATTAAGCAATTTTGCTACAAATTCATATGAACAATTCAATGAAAAATTACAAGAATTAGAGGAAGAGAGTATTTCGTCATTAATTGTAGACTTAAGAAATAATACAGGCGGCGAATTAGAAAGCGTTGACAGCATTGTATCATTATTTATCCCTAAAGATGAAGTTATTTATCAAATGAAGGAAAAGGATAAGGTGACCAAATATTATTCAAAAAACGATGCAACTAGAGATTACAAAATTGTTGTTTTGGTTAATAAAAATAGTGCATCAGCCTCAGAACTAATGACAGGGGCTCTAAAAGAAATGTATGGGGCAACGATTATAGGCGTAAATACATTTGGTAAAGGAACGGCCCAACAAGTTATTACTTTAGATAATGGGGAACGATATAAATTCACAACGAGAGAATGGCTTACTGCTAATGGGAATTCAATTGAGGGCATTGGCATTGAACCGACAATTAAAGTTGAACAATCAGAGGAATATTACAATAATCCAATTGAAGAAAATGATAAACAATTGGCGGAGGCTTTAAAATATTTATGTCAATAAAGAGAATTATTTAAATTAATTCTCTTTATTTATTTGTAAAAACAAGATATAATCTTACTAGAGGTGATGTAAATGCATAAAATGTATATAGGAGATAAATTACAAATTCAATGCTATAAACATAATGGTAAAATTCACCGCTCTTGGGATGAGGCTGTATTATTAGATATAAAAAAGGAATATTTAGTATTTGGTAACATGAAGACCTTAGTTACTGAGGCGGAAGGAAATACTTGGAGAACAAAGGAACCAGCTATAATGTATTTTTTTAAAGAAAAATGGTTTAATATAATATGCCAGTTAAAAAAAGATGGAATATATTACTATTGCAATATTGCTACACCATTTATTATTGAGGAAAACACCATAAAATATATTGATTACGACTTAGACTTAAGGATATTTCCAGATTTCAAATATAGAGTATTAGATAAAATGGAATATCAGTATCATAAGAAACTTATGAATTATTCATCCGATTTAGATAAAGCAATAAAAAATGGTTTATCAGATTTAATTGATGAATACAAAAATAACGCGTGCTATTTTAATGAAAAATTGAATAAACAATATTGTTCACAATATATGGAAATAAAAAAAGAAAAAAATAGTAATTATAGCTAAAAAAGTGAATATAATATCAATGTAGAGGCAAAAAAAGTTATATAAAATGTAAAATTAAACAAAAAATGAAAATAAAGTAAAAAAAGTGTTGACTTGAGTGAAAACATTTGATATATTAGTAGTGCTTTCACAAAAAAGGAAGCAGAATGATCTTTGAAAACTGAGCAAAACGTTAATTCAAAGAGTTAAGGAAAATAAACAAACGAACAAAAATTATTTTTTTTTGGAGAGTTTGATCCTGGCTCAGGATGAACGCTGGCGGCATGCCTAAGACATGCAAGTCGAACGAAGTAGCCCAAAGAAGATGGAGTGCTTGCACAAAGTTGGAAATGGATTACTACTTAGTGGCAGACGGGTGAGTAATACGTAGGTAACCTGCCCTAGAGACTGGGACAACAGTTAGAAATGACTGCTAATACCGGATTAATCATATTTAGAAAACTAGATATGCTAAAAGAAGCGTTTGCTTCACTCTAGGATGGGCCTACGGTGTATTAGCTAGTTGGTGAGGTAATGGCCCACCAAGGCAACGATGCATATCCGAGCTGAGAGGCTGATCGGACACACTGGGACTGAGACACGGCCCAGACTCCTACGGGAGACAGCAGTTAGGAATATTCGTCAATGGGGGAAACCCTGAACGAGCAATGCCGCGTGAGTGATGAAGGTCTTATAGATCGTAAAACTCTGTTGTAGAGAGAGAACACTTATTATAGGAAATGATAATAAGCTGACGGTACTCTACCAGAAAGCCCCGGCTAACTACGTGCCAGCAGCCGCGGTAATACGTAGGGGGCGAGCGTTATCCGGATTTATTGGGCGTAAAGCGTGTGTAGGCGGTTTATTAAGTTTAAGATTAAAGTCCGAGGCTTAACCTCGGTTCGTCTTAAAAACTGGTAGACTTGAGTGTAGTAGAGGCAAGTGGAATTTCTAGTGTAGCGGTTAAATGCGTAGATATTAGAAGGAACACCAGTGGCGAAGGCGGCTTGCTGGGCTATTACTGACGCTGAGACACGAAAGCGTGGGGAGCAAATAGGATTAGATACCCTAGTAGTCCACGCTGTAAACGATGAGTACTAAGTGTCGGGCAACCGGTGCTGAAGTTAACACATTAAGTACTCCGCCTGAGTAGTACGGTCGCAAGGCTGAAACTCAAAGGAATTGACGGGCACCCGCACAAGCGGTGGAGCATGCTGTTTAATTCGAAGATACGCGAAGAACC